>NZ_JBVVPX010000017.1:0-137691 GCF_055811375.1 Mesorhizobium sp. WSM4848 | reverse complement strand
CGAAATTTCGGCCCGCAACAGCCTACTTTCGGTTTGAAGCAGGGTTGTGACCTGCTGTGCCAGATCGCTGACGAGGGCTGCGAGGCCGCGACTTTCCTGGTTGTTGATCATGGCTTCCGCTCCAGGCTTGCGCCTGCCAAATCCCTGTCGTCTCTGGGCTGATTGAAGCGGGGCGGCGTCGTGTCAGGTGCCTCTGCCGATCGCGTAGCGGACTGATCCGAGTTCGAAACCGTTTCTGAACCCCCGTCTGTTTGCGATCGACTCGGTGTCTCGGTCCGGGCAGATGGTGGCGAGCTCTTGATAAACCGCCCCAGCGCCAAGCCTGCCAATACTGAGCCGGCTATCAGCGCGCCTGAGTTTTCGCGGCCGAACGACCGCATCTCGCCAAGAACATCTTCGAATGGTTTGTCCTTCAACGAAGACGAAAGGCGTTCAAGCGAGCCGGCGGCATCGAGGGTGAACTTCGAAGCGGTCCGTTGATCATTATTGGCCAGATGCTCGCTTGCTGCTCGCAAGGCTCCGCTAAAGGCCTTTAGGTTGGAGCTGATATCGCGCTGTGTTCCCTCGGCCTTGTCGAATAGCGCCTGCTTCGCTTCAGCAGCGTAGTCGCCCGCCTTCCTGGCGAGTTCGATGCTTGCTATGGCGAAAGAGATACCTCGCGAGGAAGAGCAACGCGGCACAGGAAGGGTCCTCATGTGGGGCGCCGTGATCACCGCTGTGCTTTTTGTTACCCTACTGGCCACATTCGTCTTCGGGCCACTCTGATCTGGTTTGGGGGCAGGATTTTTCGAACTGTTGGCCTACGTATCGCGCGATACTCAGCGCCCTAACCTCTGGAGCTTGTTCCTGCGGCGGACCCAAAGCTGCCGGCCGGCGCCTACCAGGCAATGCCCACTGCTCACTGAGCACTATTAGCGGACGCCAATGTTCCGCTTCCAGGGGCTTTTGGCCGGGGAAGCAGCGACCTGCGGGACGGGTTGTCGTGGTCACCGCCGGGTATCAACTGCGCTTTGCTGGCGATCGGAACTAACGGTCTGTGGCGGCGTTGCGATGGCAGTAAGACAATGCTGACCAATGGAGACAGACATGACAGACTCCAAGGAACGTCTGGTGCAGTGGCTTCGCGACGCTCACGCCATGGAAGAACAGGCCGAGACCATGTTGAGCGGCCAAATCGGGCGTCTCGAAAACTATCCCGAGATTCGCGACCGGATGAACATGCATCTCGAAGAAACGAGGCAACAGGCAAAACGTCTTGAACAATGCCTCGATCGGATCGGCGACGGATCTTCGACGCTGAAGGATGCCGGCGGCAAGCTAATCGCCATCGGACAGAACATCAGCGGCATGTTTGCAGGCGCCGAGGTGATGAAAGGATCACTGGCTAGCTACACATTCGAGCATATGGAAATCGCCAGCTACAAAATGCTCATTGCCGCAGCCGGCGAGGTCGGCGACTCCGAGACCCAGAGAGCGTGTAAAGAAAACCACCGCGAAGAAGAGGCGATGGCAGATTGGCTGGAAAACCAACTCGGCACGGTCACCAGCGAGTTCCTCAGACGCGACGAGCGGAATGCTGACACCGCGAAACGGTGACATGCCTAAAGTCTTGCCATCGCGTTGTAGAAATCCTTCGGCGGCACGAGGCTGATCGACGTCAAGCCCGGTAGCGCTTCAGACGCGAAGGGATGGCGGATTGGTTGACGTTCTAAAAGAAACCGCTCCCCCTCGGCGCGATGTTCGAAGCGGAACCAGCGCGAGGCTTGCCGGCCTCGCGAAAATCCCAGCCGGCATGGTTTGTGCAGCCAGGATGTTCGCACGCATGGCTGATTCCCGGGCGCTATGACCTGTTCTGGCCGTGCGAGCCTGAATCTCGTCGCACATCACCTTCATCGTATGGGAATGGATACACGTCGATGTCAGGGGGCTGCGCTTGTCGATCTTGTGCCAACCAATTCCGTTGAAGGAATCTGCAGCGATCACGAGAGCCTTGCATGTCAGGGGCTTGAGCGATTTCAACGGGATAATCTGGTGCTGCGAGAGAGGATTGAACTCTCGACCTCTCCCTTACCAAGGGAGTGCTCTACCACTGAGCTACCGCAGCCGCTGATGGCGGGGCTTCTGCCATATCGAACCGGCAAGCGCAAGGCCAAGTGCAAGCCATCTGTGAAAGCCTGCTCCGACGGCTTTTGCGGACATGGCAGCGCCATAATGTTGGCTATCCCTGAATAGAGGGTCAGCCGGGACGGAGCCATGAACGACAAGGCAATTCCATCTGACAAGGAGGGTCCACCCGACAAGGAGGGGCCATCTGACAAGGGCGGGCCAGCGAAAAAGGATAGCCCACCGACAACGGCTGACCGCAAGACCCGGCTCGCCGAGCAATTGCGCGCCAATCTGCAGAAGCGCAAGGCGCAGTCGCGCTCGCGACGCACCGCCGACAAGCGGCCGGACGGGCTCGGCGCCTTAAGGGAAACGCAAAAGGATTGATATCAACAGGCTGGCGGGAATCCTGTTTCTTGAACCAAGCTGGCCAATGGTCTAGACCGGCCACAACAGACTCAACCGATTAAAACCGGCCTTTCGGCCGAGGGGACGCTCTTCCATGGATCGCATCAGAATCGTCGGCGGCAACAAGCTTGCCGGAAGCATCCCGATCTCGGGCGCGAAGAACGCCGCGCTGCCGCTGATGATCGCTTCGCTGCTCACCGACGACACGCTGACCCTGGAAAACGTGCCGCATCTGGCCGATGTCGAGCAGTTGACCCGCATCCTCGGCAATCATGGCGTCGACTATTCGGTCAATGGCCGCCGCGAAAAGCAGCAGGAGGGCTATTCGCGCACCGTCACTTTCTCCGCCCGCAACATCGTCGACACCACCGCACCTTACGAACTGGTGTCGAAGATGCGCGCCTCGTTCTGGGTGATCGGCCCGCTGCTTGCCCGCATGGGCGAGGCCAAGGTGTCGCTGCCCGGCGGCTGCGCCATCGGCACGCGGCCGGTCGATCTTTTCCTGGAGGGCCTCCAGGCGCTGGGCGCCGATATCGACGTCGACACCGGCTATGTCATCGCCAAGACCAGGAACGGCCGTCTTGTCGGCAATCGCTTCGTCTTCCCGAAAGTGTCGGTCGGCGCCACCCATGTGCTGATGATGGCCGCTTCGCTGGCCAAGGGCGAGACGGTGCTCGAAAACGCCGCCCGCGAGCCCGAGATCGTCAACCTCGCCGAATGCCTCAACGCCATGGGCGCCAGGATTTATGGCGCCGGCACCGAGACCATCACCATCGACGGCGTCGAGGCGCTGTCGGGCGCGCGCGTCCGGGTGATACCCGACCGCATCGAGACCGGCACCTATGCGATGGCCGTCGCCATGACCGGCGGCGACGTCGTGCTCGAAGGCGCGCGGGCGGACCTGCTGCAGACCGCGCTCGACGTGATTTCCCAAACCGGCGCCGAGATCACGCAGACCAATTCCGGCATCCGCGTCAGGCGCAACGGCGCCGGCATTGCGCCTGTCGACGTGACGACAGCGCCCTTCCCGGCATTCCCGACCGACCTGCAGGCGCAGTTCATGGGCCTGATGACAATGGCCAGGGGCAAGTCGCGCATCACCGAGACGATCTTCGAAAACCGCTTCATGCACGTCCAGGAACTTGCCCGGCTCGGCGCCCACATAACATTGTCCGGCCAGACGGCGATCGTCGACGGCGTGCCGAAGCTGAAGGGCGCGCCGGTGATGGCGACCGACCTTCGCGCTTCGGTGTCGCTGGTCATCGCCGGCCTGGCGGCCGAAGGCGAGACCACGGTCAACCGGGTCTATCATCTCGACCGCGGTTTTGAGCGGCTGGAAGAAAAGCTGTCCGGCTGCGGCGCGGTGATCGAGCGGATTTCGGGGTGATAACTGCGCGGAATTGCCGAGGTCGGCGCCGCCCCTCATCCGCCTGCCGGCACCTTCTCCCCGTATAGTGACGGGGAGAAGAAGGCTGGCCGCAACCTCGGCACCCTCTCTGCAACGCTGGAAATTGGCGAAATCGTTGCGAAGGCATCCTTCTCCCCGTCACTATACGGGGAGAAGTGCCCGGCAGGGCGATGAGGGGCAGCGCACACCTGAAGCGATTGTCCTGGAATCCGCGGCGCGGTTGCACGGATCGCCAAGACCGCCTAACAGAAAGTCGATTGTAAACCTTCGCAGGTGCGAACTCCGCATGAACCTTCTCAAGCTTGTCGCGCTCGACGATCAGGATCTGAGCATCGTCTCGGCCCATGTCCAGGACGCCGTGCTCAAGGTTGGCGACCTCGAATACATGCCGGCGGTCAAGCGCTTCGTGATGACGATGAACCGCTTCGTCTGGGAGGCGAAATCGGGGCTGTTCCGCCAGCACAATGAGCGGCGGCAAAGCGTGCTGCATTTCGACCGGGTGCTGGGCGCCAAGACCAGCGGCATTGCCCGCGACAAGCCGGACGAGGTGCTGTCGCTGCTGGCGATCAGCTTCGTCGCCCTCGACAAGCCGGCCGGCATTGTCGAGCTGATCTTTTCAGGCGGCGGCGCGATCATGCTCGATGTCGAGTGCATCGAGGCGCGGCTGGCTGACATTGGCGGCGCCTGGGAAGCGACGTCGCGCCCCTTCCACAGAGCCTGAGCACACAAGATGGCCATCACGCTTCGTCTGTCCGATGCCGATTTCGAGCAGCGGTTTGCCGCGTTCCTTTTGACCAAGCGCGAGGTCTCGGAGGACGTCGACGCGGTGGTGCGCGCGATCATCGCGCGGGTCCGCGCCGAGGGCGACGCGGCGCTCATCGACTACACGCAGAAATTCGAACAGGCCGACCTGAAAGGCCTCGGCATTGCCGTGTCGCAAGACGATATCGCCAAGGCCTATGATGCGGCCGACCCGCAGACGATCGAGGCGCTCAAATTCGCCCGTGACCGCATCCGTTCGCATCACGAGCGGCAGCGGCCGAACGACGATCGCTACACCGACGCTGCCGGCGTCGAGCTCGGTTCGCGCTGGACCGCGATCGAGGCGGTCGGGCTCTACGTACCGGGCGGTACGGCGAGCTACCCAAGCTCGGTGCTGATGAGCGCCGTGCCGGCCCAGGTCGCCGGCGTCGAGCGCATCGTCATGGCGGTGCCGGCGCCCGGCGGCATCATCAATCCGCTGGTGCTGGTGGCGGCGGATCTGACCGGCATATCCGAGATCTATCGTGTCGGCGGCGCGCAGGCGATCGCAGCGCTGGCCTACGGGACCGAAACGATAAAGCCGGTCGCCAAGATCGTCGGCCCTGGCAATGCCTATGTCGCGGCGGCCAAGCGCCAGGTGTTCGGCACGGTCGGCATCGACATGATCGCCGGGCCTTCGGAAGTGCTTGTCGTGGCCGACGGCAGCAACGATCCGGACTGGATCGCCGCCGACCTGCTTGCCCAGGCCGAGCATGACGTGTCGGCGCAGTCGATCCTGATCACCGACGATCCTGTCTTCGGCGCGGCGGTCGAGCAGGCGGTCGAGCGCCAGTTGCAAAACCTGTCGCGCGCCGGGACGGCGGCGGCGAGCTGGCGCGATTTCGGCGCCGTCATCCACGTCCCCCGAATCGAGGCGGCGCTGCCGCTGGTCGACCGCATCGCGGCCGAACATGTCGAGCTTGCCATCGACGAGCCGGAAGCCTTCCTGGCGCGGATGCGCAATGCCGGCGCTGTCTTTCTCGGCCGCCACACGCCGGAAACCATCGGCGACTATGTCGGCGGCTCCAACCACGTGCTGCCGACGGCGCGCTCGGCGCGCTTCTCGTCCGGGCTTTCGGTGCTCGATTTCGTCAAGCGCACCTCGATCCTGAAGCTCGGGCCGGAGCAGCTGCGGGCGCTGGCGCCGGCGGCCATCGCGCTGGCCACAGCGGAAGGCCTCGACGCGCATGGACACTCCGTCGCCATCCGGCTGAATATGTAGCTGACATGGCGGACTACGATCGAACCCGTGCCAGGCTGATCGATGTCGAACTCGACGACTCGATCGGCCGTTCGACGCCCGATGTCGAGCATGAGCGGGCGGTGGCGATCTTCGACCTGATCGAGGAAAACAGCTTCCAGCCGGTCAATGACGACGGCGCCGGGCCCTACCGGCTAAAACTGTCGCTGGCCGAATCCCGCCTGGTCTTCGCGGTGACGCGCGAGGACGGCGCGGCGGTCGTCACCCACATCCTGTCGCTGACGCCGCTCAGGCGCATCGTCAAGGACTATTACATGATCTGCGAAAGCTATTACGACGCCATCCGCACCTCGACGCCCAGCCAGATCGAGGCGATCGACATGGGCCGGCGCGGCCTGCACAATGAGGGTTCGCAGACATTGATGGACCGGCTGGCCGGCAAGATCGACATCGATTTCGACACGGCGCGCCGGCTGTTCACGCTGGTCTGCGTGCTGCACTGGCGAGGCTGAACTGTCCGTCCCTCCGCCCCGCTCGATCCTGCCGCGTTCGATCCTGTTTGTCTGCGGCATGAACGCCGTGCGCTCGCCGATGGCCGAACTGCTGGCGCGCCAGGCGCTTCCGGCCACCAGTTTCGTCGCGTCGGCCGGGGTGCGCGGCGGCGAACGCGACCCGTTCGTCGACGCCGTACTGGCCGAGGACGGGCTTTCGCTCGGCGACCGGCACCCGAGGACACTGGACGATCTCGAGGACGACTATTTCGACCTGATCATCACGCTGTCGCCGGAAGCCCATCACACCGCGCTCGAGCTTACCCGCTCGCTGGCCGTCGACGTCGAATACTGGCCGATGCCGGACCCGACTGGCGTCGGCGGCACGCGTGAGCAGATCATGGCCGCCTATCGCGAGGTGCGCGAACGGCTGAAGGCGCGGATCGGCCGCCGTTTTCTGGCGCCGGAAGCAGAAAAACCGGGCTGATTTAAGCATGTTCACAAGCGCACGATTATCATATAGGTTCCGCCCAAATTCCGGCTAGAGTCGGATGATTTCAGGTCTGTTCGACCTGAGATCTGAATCCGCCTCTAAATCCAAGAAGTAGAGCATGATGTCGTCCGAAAACCGCTTCACACTTTTCGGCATCATGCTCTAGGCGCTGGGAATCATCCAAGCAAAGGTATCGAATGCCGAAGGAAGAAGTCCTCGAGTTTCCGGGTGTCGTCACGGAATTATTGCCCAATGCGATGTTCAGGGTGAAGCTTGAAAACGAACACGAAATCATCGCCCACACCGCCGGCCGCATGCGCAAGAACCGAATCCGCGTGCTGACCGGCGACAAGGTCCTGGTCGAGATGACACCCTACGACCTGACCAAGGGCCGCATCACCTACCGTTTCAAGTAAGATCGTCTGAGCTCGGCCGGGACCGCGATGAGCATTTTGCAGAAGCTCGTGCTTGCCTCGGGTTCGCCGCGCCGGATCGAGCTGCTGCAGCAGGCCGGCATCGAGCCGGACCGCGTGCTGCCGGCCGGTGTCGACGAAACGCCGCTGCGCGCCGAGCATCCGCGCTCGCTGGCCAAGCGCCTGTCGAAGGAAAAAGCCGAGAAGGCGCTGGCCTCGCTGCAGACCGAAGAGGATTATGCACCCAGCTTCGTGCTGGCCGCCGACACGGTGGTCGCCGTCGGCCGGCGCATCCTGCCCAAGGCCGAAACGTTCGACGACGTCGCCAATTGCCTCGGACTGCTGTCCGGCCGTTCGCACCGGGTCTATTCCGGCATCTGCCTGATTACGCCGAGCGGCAAGCTGCGCCAGCGGCTGGTCGAGACCAGGGTGCGTTTCAAGCGGCTGCCGCGCGCCGAGATCGACGCCTATGTGGCCTCGGGAGAATGGCGCGGCAAGGCCGGCGGCTACGCCGTCCAGGGTCTCGCCGGCGCCTTCGTCGTCAAGCTTGTCGGCTCCTACACCAACGTCGTGGGCCTGCCGCTCTATGAGACGGTGGCGCTGCTGGCCGGCGAGGGCTTCAAGGTGCATGCCAACTGGCAGTCAGCTCGGCCATGAACTCGGGTTCGGACGACAAGGCCACGCCGCTGCGGCCCAAGCGGCCCTGCCCCGAATGCGGCAAGCCGTCGGCGCGCGAGACCTACCCGTTCTGCTCCGTGCGCTGCAAGGACATCGACCTCAACCGCTGGCTCAAGGGCGCCTACGTCATTCCGGGCCGCGACGACGAGGACGAAACGGACAATGACTCTCCCAAATGAAGCTGTTCAGAGCAGCCTGCGGGCCTCGACCGCGTCGCATGAATCCGCCCGTCGAGCAACGCTGGTTTCCCGCTTGAAATCAGCGCTTAAGCGCTGGACAGACCGGATTCCCGTGCTATAACCCACCCGCTTTCAAGGGGCGCCTGCGGCGCTTTCAAGAAATCCGGCGTGCAGAACTGCCCGCGTGCCGGAACAGGCCCAGATAGCTCAGTTGGTAGAGCAGCGGACTGAAAATCCGCGTGTCGGTGGTTCGAATCCGCCTCTGGGCACCATCCCCTCTTCTCCCGACACTCCCTTTCGCCGAAGCTTCTACGCTTCTGTTTGCACAAGAGACTGAAATTGTTCATCTTTTTGGGAAGGATGGCGCGATTGAGCGCGTTTCATGGAATTTCGGCGTATTTGATCTAACGTGGCGGAGGGCTGGTATTTCCGTTGGTACTGGACATCCTGATGGTATCGAAACAGCCAAAGGGAGGTGTCCCACAGATGGCCCTTTCCGACGTGAAATGCCGAAATGCCCGTCCTGCTTCCAAGCTATTAAAATTGTCTGACGGTGGCGGGCTCCAGCTCTGGGTGCAGCCCACCGGATCCCGCCTATGGCGCCTCGCCTATCGATTTGAAGGCAAGCAGAAGCTTCTGGCGTTGGGCAGCTATCCCCTTATTTCGCTCGCCGAAGCACGCAAGGCGCGCGATGACGCCAAACGTCTCCTCCTAACTGGCATCGATCCCGCACAGGAACGCAAGTTGCGAAAAGTTGCTTCGGCAAAGGACAGCTTTCGATCAATCGCCGAGGAATATGTGGACAAGCTGAAGAAAGAGGGACGTGCCGACCGCACTATCACCAAGGTCAAATGGCTACTCGACTTCTCCTATCCCTCCTGTGGGCACAAGTGCATTCGGGACATTGATGCGGCCACTATCCTTGCTGCCCTTCGTAGCGTGGAGGTGCGCGGTCGATACGAGTCGGCTAGGCGGCTGCGCTCGACCATTGGCAGCGTCTTTCGATACGCCATCGCCACTGCACGCGCCGACACTGACCCAACGTCGGCGCTGAGGGGCGCGCTCATTAGGCCAACGGTCACGCCGCGTGCCGCCATTACCGATCCGAAGGCATTGGGCGGCTTGCTGCGTGCGATCGAGACATTCGACGGACAGCCCGCAACCCGAGCGGCTCTGAGGTTGATGGCGCTGCTGTTTCCCCGCCCCGGTGAGCTTCGCGCTGCCGAATGGGAGGAGTTCGACTTCGAAAGTTCGGTATGGACTATCCCAGAAGCGCGAATGAAAATGCGACGACCGCACCGCGTTCCTCTTTCAACGCAGGCTTTGAATATCCTGGCCGAGCTTAAAAAAATGTCCGGCGCCGGGACGCTGCTGTTTCCAAGCGTGCGATCGCCTTCTCGTCTGATTTCCGACAACACGCTTAACGCCGCCCTTCGCCGTATGGGCTATGGCAAAGAAGAAGCTACCGCGCACGGTTTTCGAGCAACGGCATCAACTCTGCTAAACGAATGCGGAAATTGGCATCCGGATGCCATAGAGCGGCAACTGGCCCACATCGAAAACAACGACGTTCGTCGTGCCTACGCCCGGGCTGAGCATTGGGAAGAGCGTGTCAAGATGATGCAGTGGTGGGCAGATTATTTGGATGAACTCGAGAGCAAAAGCGCGCTAGTGATCTCGATCGGGCGACGCGGCAAGCCTGCCGTTCATACACCATCGCGACCGTCCACTTTGAACCCAACAGCGACGGCACACCAAACACCGAGATGAATCTCCAACCGGGACGACCAAATGGGCGTAGGTCATCCCGCCACCGTCGTCGGGCAGAAAAGGACGTCCCAGTAGAACTCCCGCGATCCCCGAGGCGCGCGAGCGATAATCCCCATCGTCTCACCTACGGACGTATGAGTGTTCGCCTTCGGAATGATGCGAGTCGACGAGCGCGCTTTCCGCACGCGCTTGGCTGTCCGGCGACGGCATGAACAGCAAGGCAGATGATAGCTGCTCTCGTAATGCGCGACTTTGCCTTCGAAAGCGCCGCGCCGTTCTTCATCGACTAGCCATGAGGCCGCGTCGGGAAAATGCGAGTTCGGATAGCCCAGCGCTTCGATGCGCTCGGCCTCAAAGAACAATGCCCAGCCAAAGCCAAGCCTTCTCAGCGCATTGTTTGCCCGCGCGCAGATGCCTACAGTCGCGCTTTCGAGATCGGGGGCGGGAACCGAAAGGTGCGCTGAAAGCTGGCGTCCTTGTTGAGGACGATGCCGGGCGACGAGTGTGGCCCAAGGCAGATGATCGGCAAGCCGGTCGGCTTTGCCTCGATATTCTGAAAGATTCAGCATGCGAGCCATCCTTTCAGGCGAAGGTGGCGGACAAACACGTTTGCGAAGTCAGGCTCGCGGCGAGCTGCGAAGACCGCGAGCGTGTGGTCGGCGATCAGAGCATCAGCCCGGCAATCCACTGCTGCAAGCCAAGGCCTATGGCGGCGGCTAGATGGTTGGTGGTCATCATCCGCTGCAGTGTCGCGGCAAATGAGCGTTGTGGGTCCGACAAGAAGGTGGCGACACGGGTGAGCGTCTTTTCTTCTTCGGCGTAGAGCACGTGCAGGGTGGCGCCGACCAGGAGGGCCAGGAGGGAATGACTGGTCTTTTCCCAGTGGTTGCGCCGTTCCAGCGCCCGCCGGGGTCGATGAGGATGTCGGCGATGTTCTGGACGTCGCGGACCTCGTTCGGACCTTTGCGGAGTTCCAGCAGCGGATTGTAGCGAGCCGATCTCAGATCGGTCGGGTTGAACAGGAGGCAGTACGAGAACTTCGGCCGCCAGCCGGCCGTCAACTGCCAGTCCTCACCTTTAATGTCGTGAATGACGGCTGATCCGGTCCAGGAAAGAAGGTTGGAACAACCAGCCTGACGCCCTTGCCCGAACGTGTCGGCGCAAAAGCCATGACGTGCTCTGGCCCGGCATGGCGCAGATACCGATCTTTCAGTTTACCCAGGAAAACGCCGGCCGGCCGGAACAACCCCGCCCGGTCGATCTCCTGGTTAATGGCCCATCGCGAGGAGCCGTAGGTTGTCACCAACCCACGCTGTCGCGCGCGCCAGAGAGAGCCGGCGATCGCAATGGCACATCCCACCAATCCACTAGCACCGGCCAGCGCACCCGCCTTGTCGAAGACTTCAGGCGCGTAGGCGTGCCGAAATGGAACCACCATTCGAACAGTTTCCACGGCTTGTAGATCGGCCAACCGGCCGCGACGAACCATGGCGCGCCAAGCGGCGTCTGATAGGCGAGCATGTGGGCGCACCATTGCGTGGCCATCCAGACGCCAAGAATGACGATCGCGAACACAACGGCGATCTGCCCGATCAGCAGCCTCGTGGGTGTCATTGGCTTGGATCGCTGGACAATGAAACTTAGCATCTTGCGGCCCGGCCTGATCATGAATGCGGCCCACCTACGATTGGGTGCCATGACTCGCTATCTATTGCCGTCAACGGTCATCTGCCCGCAGTTCCAGTCTGCACTCTTATGCGACTTTCGAAGCACAAAAGGCGAAGGTGAGGCGTTGAGTGTTCTTGACGTCACAGCTCTGGCGTCGCTTTCTGGCCTTGACTTCAACCCGGCGAGAATTGTTGAAACGCTGGGTTGGGCACGTTTGCGGATGGACCGCTTTCGGGCAGGATCTTGAGATAGCTGCCACTCATCGCAGACGATCGGCATGACCGCTCCGGACCCCCCTGTCATTCCAAGGGCACTGTCGGCTGTTGAAAAAGCCATGGTCTTGCCATGCCGATAAAGTAAGAATTCACGATGGAATTCCATCCTACCACGGCCGTTCGCCGGCGAATGCGCAGAACACGCGGCCGCGATAACGCATTCGAGAGAACCGTGAGATCCCTACTATACGCTAAGGGTCTTCGTTACAGGATCCACTACCCAGTTCCTGGAATGAAGCGCATCACATGCGACCTCGCGTTTCCGGGCTTGAGGATCGCGGTATTCCTAGACGGCTGCTTCTGGCACGGCTGTGAGGTGCACCCGCCGTCGGTGAAGAAGAACACCGAGTTCTGGCTGGCGAAGATCGCACGTAACCAGGCGCGAGACATCCGAACCCGCAACCACCTCGAGAGCATCGGATGGATTGCGCTTCGCTTCTGGGAGCATGAAGCGGTCGAGACTATCGTGGACAAGATAGTCTCAAGTGCCGACGCACCTCGCGCCTTGAAGGGGTCACCTCGAGGCAGAGCGTGCGCGTTGCAGGACATGAAGCGGTCGTCGCGACAACTCGAAGCTGTCGATTGCAACGTAACTTCGATCCAGACCCAGCATCTCGAATAGCCGCCTCGCGTCCCACAGCGGATGAACCACGACACCCCATTGGTTTTGGCGCTCGTTCAGGGAGAATACCGGAATATCCGGCCTCCCCTTTCCGCTGGAGACTGTGTTGCCGGGGATGAATGTCTTCGTCTGTAGAGCAAGCTCCCTAGCCGTCGACCGCCAGTCGCTGAGTTCGAAGTGGCCGTAGTTTCCATCCATTCCGCACTCGTAGCAGGGATCTACCATCGCTCTCAAGTAAGAAAGCCCCAGCCGCCAGTCGAGAAGACCGTGGAAGTTCCTGTTGTTGTACCTCTGCAGGCACCTGTAGCAGGAGGCTCCGCAACGCTTCATGTGATCGGCATCGGCCACATCGGTTCTTGGCCAGGCGGTCTCTTCATCGAGGATGCTGCCGATCAGGGCGGAGACCGGAATGGTGCTGTCACCCAGCAGGTGTCGGCAGAAGCCCGATCCGTTTGGCAGCGCATCCGATATCTGCAGGTAGGGAAGCCGGTCCCCGCTCTGCGAGACCATGATGTTCGGTGCGAGCGCGTCGAACTCTTCGGGCGCGATGTCGAGGTCGAGGGCCGCGCGCTGGACGAGGATCTCGGTAGCCGATATCGCCGCGGCGCGGACACTCGTGCGGGCGGGATCCCGGCGGCCCATGGAGAGGCCGATGTCCATGTCAAGCAGACGGAGGTTCGGATTGAGCCGGACGGGGCCGATCTGTAGCGAGTTGGTGACCTTGGTGGAGGCGAGCCACGCGCTGATGGGTTCCTCCGTGGCCCTGTAGCGGCCATTCTGGTCGTCTGCGAGAACATCCGTGGCGATGGCCTGCCCCGCAAGCTTAAGAAGCGGCTTATCCTTCCACCACCATATGCGCTGCGCATCGTTGTCGACCGCATCCTGCATCTCGAAGCCCGTGAAGTCAGTGTCGTCCCTGAAGCCGGGGTTGACGAGGAAGATTTCGGACTGCTCCGCGAAGTTGACACTGAGGTTTTCGTCGGTCTTCTGCCTGTCTGGCTTGCCGAGGCTGGCGAGAGTCATGCGCTGCCCGACCTTCGATGCGAGGTTCTCGTCTGTCGGGCGAAGCTCGGTCCGATAGGCTGCAGGCGTGATGCACCGAATCCCGCTATCGGCCAGAGGAGCATCGCATGCGTGGCAGGCGACGGTCTGCTCCGTGCCCCTGCTCCATGCTCCGCACTGCCCGCAGAAGCGGAGGTGGAAGTCATCCTTCCACCAGTTCGAGAACAGTCTCATCGGAGAGCCGAAGTCGGTGGCGAACTCGTCGGGATCGGGAAGAACCCCAGTGAAGCCGATGCAGCGGTGACGAAGCTTCTCGCGCGTGCGGACGCTGCCGGGCGCGAAGTCAAAGATCGCCATGTCCTGGTCGCGGTCGATGGTGTCCCACTCGGCCTCAAAGCTTCCCTTGGGCTTCTTCAGTTCCACGTAGAGGTTTCGCGACCGGGTGGGCATGCCGTAGAGCGGCAAGAGCCCTCGCTCCGCCAGCGCTGCTGCGATGCCCACCGCCTGCGGGCCGAACTCCTCCTCGAGGCCGTCGATGGCCGCGAGCACGGCGCCCGCGGAAACCGCATTCAGGATCCTGTTCAGATCACAGTCCGAAACGGCGGCGAGGATCGTCGCCAGGCGAATCCGTCGATGATCGGTTCGCGCGAGCGCGTCGGCCAGCCGGTCACGCCAGTTCATGTCCCGCCGGAAATACTCCCTGCAGTAGAGGAACTCGCCGTGGATGTCGCCGGGAACGAGATCGTCGCCCGCCCATGTTTCGCCGGACTCCTCGCGGAGTATGCGGAACGCCTCGACCAGCCAGAACTTGCGGAGGAGACGCGACGGGATGTCTGTCAGTCCGGTCGTGATGAACGGCGGCGGCGGAGCTGATCCGGTGATCTCGATCGGGTTGTGGAAGTAGTGGATGTCGTGGCTCTTGCTGCGGCAGACCGTTAGGACCGTCGAGAATGCCTGCCCGCGTCGGCCGGCACGGCCCACGCGCTGCTGGTAGTTGAAGCGCTGTGGCGGCATATTTCCCTGATAGACCGCCTGCAGGGAGCCGATGTCGACGCCCACTTCCATGGTCGTCGTGACGGAAAGCAGGTCCGACGTGTCGAAGAGCTTGCGCCAACGAAAGTCCTCGTCGCTCTCGTCGTCCTCCTTGACGAACACTCCCTTGAACTGCTGGAGCCGCCCGGCCGGATCGCTTGTCTGGCCGGTCAGTTCCTCGCACTTGAGCCGGAAGTGCGGCTCCCCGCTCGAGATCGAACGCATCACCCTGCGTCCGAGGAAGTTCTCGCGGGATATCTTCGCGGCCCTCAGATCCTCCGGACGGGTCAGTGTCTCCCCGCAGCGCGTGCAGTGCGCGAATCCTGCGTGGAGATGGACGCGTCCGCAGCGTTCGCATCGCCAGGCGGCTCCGACCGGATCGGCGGCGCGGAAATAGAGCATGCTGATGTCGATCGACCCGTCGCCGCGGGTCTGTCGCAGGGTTGTCCTGAGCTTGTCGAGGAAGTCGTCGCATTCCTTTTCCGGATGCTGCAGGATCTTCGACATTAGGCGCTTGAGCCTGTTGTCTCCCCTGCCGAGCATGTCGAAGGCGTTCTTCCAGGCAGTGCGTGTCTCCTCCTGGAATTGGTTCGGCGTGATCCGATAGGCATCGGCGAAGATGCGCAGCATCGCGTCGTCGCGAGACTTGTCCGCCGTGTACTCCTCGGGGCCGTAGAAGCTCGGCCATCCAAGACCCGTCTCCTCCAGCGCGAAGTAGGTCTTGCTGAAGAGAAGGTCGGTGGCATCCGGCGGCTGCTCGTCCTGGACCTTCTCGCGGGCCCTGCGGATCAGCTTTAGCTGCTCTTCGGGAACGTCGTGCTTCCACGATATCTGGCCGCTGTCGTTCATCTCGAAGAATTCGTACCAGTCGCGGTTGCGGATGCGCGTGTGGATCGTGTCGGCCCCCTCGACCGGGGTCGAACCCAGCTTCATGAGTTCGGTCAGGATAGGCCGCGTTGCGTTACCAGCTTTGTCGCGCTCGAACTCGAAGAGATCCTTCAGCGGGACGCTCGGAGGCTGTCCGGCTCCAGCCTTCCGCTTCTGGAGGGCCTTGAGCCTCGGGGTGAGATGGTCGGTGTCCTTGTCCTCCATCATCAGGTCGGCAATCTCGCGCTTGAGGGCCTGATACTCGGCTTCGTCATCCGCGCTGTAGGATTGGTCGGCGGCGATGCGTGTCGCGGCGGAGATGAGGATCTCGCGGCGCAGGTCGCGCTGATGCTGGACTTCGACCTCGAGCGCAAGATTCGCCGCATCCTCGCGGCTGTCGGAGAAGGCCACAAGTTTGCCATCACCACCTTGCGCCTTCAGCGAGGCGACCAGTTCGGTGGCGAGGAGCTGAGATGTCTTGCCGAAACCAGTCCTGAAGCTTCGGATCGGCGACAGGCGGCCTTCTCGTCTGCTGGAGTTCGCCTGCCGGTATCGGCCGGAATAGTCCGTGCCGCACTTGGCGCAGCAGAACGGAACCGCAGTGCCGTCGTCCTCGATCTTGCGCTGATGGAATCCATCAGAGCCCGACCAGCGCAGCAGATATCCGGGCACGTCGCCTCGCTCCTCCGCATCACTGACGACACCCGTGCGCGGGTTGAGGTATCCCTTCGTCCAACGGTACGGAGTTCTCTCGACGCGGATCTCGGTCTCGGGCTGCCCCTGGTTCGGCCAGAAGAGTGCGAATTCGCGGAAGCTCGCGTCCTCGAAGCGGATTGACGAGGCGCTTTCCGGCAGCTTTTCGAGTTCCTGTGGCGCTGGCAGCAGCGACACTCGGCGCGAGGAGCCGGGATCCGTCTCTCCGCGCTTTCCACCCAGATAGAGGTCGCCACACGCTTCGCAGTAGAGCATCTCGAACAGCCGCTTGCGGCCTTCCAGATCGCTGTCTCCGTCGTAGTTCTGCCCGCGCTCGATGCTTGGGGTTCCCCAGACCACGGTACCGTCATCCTCCCTGTGAATGGAAGCGAAGAGGCCTTCGATGTTGCGGACGAAGCAATGCATCCTGAAGCCCGGCAGCGACGCGACGGTCGCACGGCTCGGCACGAGTTCGGCCGGCAGCACGGGGATCGGTTGATCTAGGCCGGGAAGGTCGGGGATCGCCCTGAGGGCGAGAAGTCCGCGGACGGCATCCTTGTCCTCGGATCCGAACAGAATTTTTCCAATGTCCTCGACCGTGCGTGGTCGCTTGGCTCCGTGCCTGTCGGCATCCTGCAGCGCGTAGTCGAGCATGGCGGCCGCCGTCACCGTGGCCGTCTCCATCGTCGCTGCCGGGGTTTTGCCGGCCGATCCGGGAATGCTTGCAGCCGCGGCGAGGAAGCGGTCGAGAAGATCGCGGGGGTTCCGGCGGTAGTCGAGATCCTCCAGAGCACGGGCGAGTTCGGCCAGACTTTCTCGGGAAGGCGTGACATCGGGGCGTTTCACCTCGATGGGTTCACCCGTGACGACACTCTGCCTCCACGCCTCATCGAGATCGGCGGCCCCCGCCGTGCCCGCGTCGCCGAACATACTCTTGAGGTAGTCGATGCTGGCCGCGGCGTTCTCCTCGTCCATCGGAAGCGAAGCGGACGACGCAAGGATGCGAAGCTTATGGACGTGCACTGGATCGGTCAGGCCGAGCCTCTCGATAAGCACCTTGAGGAGGCCTGCCATTTCCGCGCCGGCCGAACCGCGGATCAGGTGCAGCTCATCGAGCACGAGGCAGAACCGCGCGTTATCGTTCTCCATCAGCCATGAGCGGGTCTGCGCTAGGATCGGATCATCGACTTCGCGGACGAGCATCGCGTTGAGGATCGACTGGTTAGTGACGAGGATGTCCGGCGGGGTCACCTGCATGTCCCAGCGGGAGATAAGTTCTGCGCCGTCGGTGGTCGGGAAGATGTAGCGCAGATCGGGGTTGTTTTCGGTGGACAGCCGCTTCTGAATTGATTGGTAGCGCCGCAGTTCTTCCTTCAGCTTCCGCCGCGCCCTAGTGTTGCGCGCCTTCCATGTCTTATCTTTGCTCTTGCGCGGGTGACGCAGAAACCCGGTCACGGGTGATTTCCCCGTGTAGCGGCCGAAGAATATCCGGTTCCCGTTAAAATGGCGGGTCATCACATCCTGCGCATCGTCGGAATCGAGCGCCTTGCGCAGTCGCACCATCTGGTCCTCAACCAGCGCGTTGAGCGGATAGAGGATGAGCGCCCGGATCGCTTTCGGGCGGTCGGGATGCTCGTTCCTACGGTGCGGCTGAAACTCGCGCCCCTTGTCGAGCCACATGTCATCGAGCGGCTGCAGCGGTGCGGGCCAGGATGTGGCCTCTCGCGCAAGCTGGGCGAGGATCGGCAGCATGAAGGACTCCGTCTTGCCGGAACCTGTTCCCGAGGTGACGATGCCCGGTTTCCCATCTGACACGCCCTTCGACAGCATCTGCACCTGATGAAGGTAGGGCTGATATGCGCCCCTTATCTCCGCGATCTCCTTGTCGCGGTCGAACAGGCCCGACAGCGCGAGTTCGATGAATGCCTCTCTCTGCGGTCTGGTGAAGCCGGGCAGCTTCTCTTCCCGATCGTCGATCAGGCCCTCCAGGCCGTGGCCCGCCGTCTCGTAGCGCGGCACCGCCTCGAATATGGGATCGAGGGCGAGTTGCCCCGGCAACGACAGCAACTCCCTCCGCATCTCAGACACCTTGGGATCATCGATACGGTAGGCCGTATCGAGATACGCAAGGAACTGCTCGATCATCCTGTTAAAGCCGCCGATCGGATCGAACATGTTTACCCCCCGATGTTCTTAAAATAGGTTTTGAAATCGTGCTGCTGCCCTTCCCCCGAAAGGGATGAGAGCCACTCCTCATGCCGGAGGAGCGCTGCGGCCACCTCGCCTATGTCGATGGTGGCTGGGGTGCGGGACAGGATCCTGGCTGCCCGCTGAAGCACGGCCTTTCCAAGGCTGTCCGACTTCGAGAGAAGATCCAGGGCCTCCGCAAGCTTTTCCCTGTTGACCTCGAGGTCAGTCTTCCAAGCTCCGGCGAAGAGGTAGCGGGCGGGTCGTGAGGAGGCGGGAACCATGACGGGAGCGAAGTGTCTCAGTACCGAGTCCGGCACCGAGACACGCATGCCGTCGATACCTGCACTCGCGATGACGGCGAGGTTGCGCGGCAATTTTCCGAGCCGCCTCGACTCGATGAACTGCGGCACCCAGTATTCGCAGGGTCCGTTCGTGATGCCGCAAAGAGCGACCGGGACTAGCACCTCGGGATGGGTGCGAGCTTTGGTAACGGCCGCAGCCAGACCGGAGGTCTCGTCGCGCAGGAGATCCTGCCATGATATCCGCGAAGGATCGCAGAATGCGATCGCGCTTTCGTCGCCCCCTATCGCAGCGGCTATATCGGCGGCAGCGGCCGATGACTTGCTGCCGATGAGAACCGGGATATCATCCGTCGCTCTTAGAATGATGCTGGCGACATCGGCTATCGACATCGCCGTCGCGGATGATAGGCCGGTGATGATGTTCCTACGGGCTTCGTCGGTTGCAATGACGACCTGAACCGGAGCCTCCTCCTCCTGCCTCCCCTTCGGAAGTGGGTCAATCTGGACGGCCTGCACGGCTGGGATGGTCATTTGCGAGATCATGTCCCGCAGCCGGTCCACTTCCTCGCGCAGTTGCCGGCCCTCCCTGCTCACCTCTCCGGTCAAGTCTCTGGCGGCCTCGGCGATCCTCGCGCGAATGCTGCCGTCGTGCTTTTCTGCTTCGCTTCGGAGCATAGCTTCGCGATGCGTTGCGAGCGCAAGTTTAGTCTCCGCATCGGCAAGCTCCGCGCGAATGTCGGACAGGCGCGCCAGCTCTGACTGAACTTCCCCATCGAGCCGCGACAGCAGAACGGCTCGCAGTCGCTCCTTCTCGGACTGCTCGAACTCGCCGAGTTTTTCCTGGAACGCTGGTTCGCATGCCATCATCTGAGACATGAGTGCGATGAGCGGCTGGCGACTACCGAGCAGCTTGATCACCGCGGAGAGATCGGCCTTCTCCTCGGCATCGACGGTGGTGGCCATGTGTTGCTGGAGAAGGCCGACCAGGCTGGAATCTGGATCGGACTGAACGTCGGTTGCCGATGTCGCGCGGGCCAGCCAATACTCCGCCGCCTCGAGTATCTCGTGCTCGGGGCGGAGATCGATCTCCTCGCCGGGAGCCCATCTTGGCGGGGTGACGTAGACCACCAGGTTTGACGAGAGTCTGATGATTTCCGGACGGTTCTCCAGTATCGCCACGAGCACTGTGCGCGCCGCCGTGTTCGGCGACAGGCCGTAGAACCCCAACGCACTACGTTCAAACTGCGTCGTTAGCCAAGACCCCGGGCGCACCTCGATGGCATCCACATCTTTCTCCGAAGGGATGGACAATTTTCCTTCCCGGAGACGCGCAACGAGCTCTTCGTGGGAGATGTTGCGTGGGCTGTAGCCGACCGGAAGCCTCGTGACGGATACGAAGGAAACCGCGTCATACCTACCGGGGTTGGTAAGATCGAAGGATGCTGGCAGATTGAAAAGGGAGCTCGCGCGAAGGGGAGACGTCAGAAGCGACACTGATCGAAGTGGCGCCTCTTCTCTTTCTATGACAAGCTTCTGCTCCTTCTTCTCACCGACCACGAGCCAGAAAGAATCCACGCCTCCTAGAACGATTCTGGGATCCTTGGTCTCACAGATTCTGCCGCCGTTCGTATCGCCATCCCGTATTTCGCTGATGACCGCCACGTCACGGCCTAGGATCCGCATAACTCGAAATACTGACTTGTCTGTACCAGCCATCAACTCTTTCCGGATATGCTGGATGTCGCCATACGGACCTTACGTGACTTGCCGTCGTATATTGTCCGGTCACTGTTGGAGGCCGACTGAACGAACCTATCGATCCAGCCAATGACAGCCCTGCGTGGCATTGCGACGGGCAGCAGTTTGGACACGGCCTCAGCCACTTTGGGCCCGAGCGGGTATTCGTAACGCCAACGGCCCCGATCACGGCGAGGCCCAGCATTGCACATTGCCCTGTCGGACACCCATCTCGCCCAACTCGAGGGCAGGACGGCCCGTGCTGGCCGGGGCGACAGGAATTGTCCGTCGTAGTCGAAGAGAAATTTCCTCTGGCGCAGATGATGGGACAGAAGGGCGACCGACGCAGAGACGTAGTTGGTATCAGATTTGCCAGGAACGACAGACCGATACAGGAAGGGATTGTTTGAGCCGGATCTCTCAAGGCGATAGAGACCTTCAGTCATTTCCTCATCGAACCGTGCAGCGAAGAAGCCGCCATCCTCGTCCAATCTGCCGACCACGCGGTAGCCGTGCACGCCGTCGCGATCCGCCACATCGGCCACTCCTTGCAGGAGCGATGGCGGTTCTCCCAAGGCGGCCCTGCGAAGGAACTCCCTGCGGGAACTCTCGTTGCGAGATCGCACTAGGTATCTGGGCAGCGTCCACTGGGAGGCTCCATGCCACTTCTCCACAACGCACCTCGCCGCATCGGCCGCTGCAGAGATGCGGTCGATGACTGCAAGAGGCGTCGGCCCGTTGATCCTGACGAGATCCGAACCTGTGGAGGCGGCTGTCAGAGGACGCTGCAGTATTCGGCGAACAGGAAAATGACGAAGAAACGTCATTTCCAGCCACCCGGCATCGGCAAACGAACGGAGGATGTCCCACTCGGAAGGCTGTTCTTCCGTCCGGCTTACCGCCTTCCGTACGATCTCCACGGCCTCGGAGAACGACAGTCCTCGGGCGGTGCGCTCGTACAATGCCTCGCCCAGGGTCACCAGTTCGTCGCACGGATCGAAGCGTTCGCCCGACCAGATCTCGGCGTCCAATGACAGTGACGGGGCGGTTCCGTAGTGGAATTCGTCATCCGGGATCTCCCGCGACAGATCGAACGCAAGCCGACGGGCCTCGCCGACTTCATTGGCTTTGGGAACCATTAGGACTTCATGAGAAGCGCCGAGGCTGCGGGCGATAGCGGTACCGGAGTAGACTCCGGGGGCGAGGGCCAATGCGCCCTCGGTCGGCAGAAGATCGATCGGTCGTCCGTTTATCTCCACGCTGACGAATGCCGGAATCGGACTCGATATGAGAGGAGTGAGAGGCGTTCGCCCCAGGTAGGCACCTCCGACCCTGATGCCATCGTGCCAGCCGAACTCCCTTTTGCCGGACTCGGTAGGTGCTTGTGCAACTATCTTTCCTCGGAATGCGGCGAAGACCCACCTGGAATTGAGCGCAGCGGAGGATCGGAGGGTGCCGGGTGCACATTCCGCTAGCTTCGAACTGTGCATGAGAAGGGTGTTGGAAGCGGTGGAAGCCTGTGCCCGGTACTTGCCGAAGCCGAGGCTTTCCAGGAAGACGATCCCGCCTCTGATCATCTTGGCTATGGGCTTCGGGACGAACTCGACCGCTTCATCAGGCGACGAGATCGGCTCACGTCCGCCGATGGGCGAGACCCGGAAGAGCTCATATTCCCCGAAGTCGCCCTCAACGACTTCGATCTCTTCGTGGGCCGCCTGCTCGGCGACTACCGAATACCAGGCATGCCAGAACGCCGTTCCCGCGTACTCGCGGCTTCCTCTCCTCCGCGTGCGGTCGAACAGCTCGAAATTGTATTCGAACGACTGCATCGTGTCGCCAAGAAGGTGCCGAGAGGTGTAGATCCTGTTGGCGACTTCAAGAGGTTCGAGAAGCCGTTCGGGTGGAAGGAATTGCCGAAGCTTCCGCAATGCGGCCCGGTCGCGCCATGTCGGAAAGGCCATTTGGAGCGTGCGGCCGATCTGACGAAAGTTCGGATGAATACCCGGGAGGACAAGTTCGATCCCGTGCACGCGCGCTAGGAAGTCTCTGAGATGCTCCCACATCGGGTTAAGGCCGCTCATGTTAGCGCCCGTGAAGCGCTCGCCGAGCTGCTTTTCGAGAAGCTCCCGGAAATCGCGATCGCCACGCTGCCGGGTTTTCGTAGTCTGCATCCAGCAGAGGAAGATCAGAATTCTGACGTAGTCCGGCGGCTTGCCTGGCACCGGGCGGATGTCGCCGGAAAACCATGACTTCAAGGTGGCCGTGTGAGGCAGTGTTGCGAGCAAACGTTTCCGGGCAAGCGCGGGATCGGTGACCGAAAAAATCTCAAGGATGTCTTCGTCGGCGACATACACGCTGCCGATCGGCCCGGAACTTCCAGGCGCGAGAAAGTATCTCTCGATACATTCTTCCTCGAAACTCGCCAACTCCGTCTTCCCCCGTGTCGCCCCGTCGTCCATCCAATATTGAGCACCTGCCTTCATCACTCGGCGAACAGTCCGCCTCCAGCGGGTAGCAGCTCGCCAACGATCGACTGACAATGGAGAACAAGGTGAGGCCGCTGATTGCGGGTCCCCTCGGCAAGGTCAGAATCTTCGAAGGCCAGGCGGGCGAACTCTGGCAGGCCGACGACCTTGCCGAATCTGATCGAGCCGTCGAGTTCGATGATTTCTATTGCAGGCAGGTTAGCCACTTGCTTTTCGCTCAACTGGTCATGGAGGAGCTTCAGCCGCGCGCGGAGGTAACGAACCGGAACCTGCACCTCCAGTGGCTCGCCCCTCGCCCCGACGATTGCGAGAAGCTGCACGATCGCGCGGTCGATGGCGTCCACGGAATCCTCACGGACAAGCGCCAGCGCAATTGCACCGCCTGGCACCTGCAGCCGCCGCTGATCTTCGTAGACCTTGATGATGTCCTGGTCGACGAAACGGTCCCGGTTCACGCGCCATTCGTCGCGCCGGCGGTACCGAAGCGGTGCGTCCTCGAGGCGATAGCCGTTTGCGGCCACTGCATCGGCCGGGATCGGCTCGCCCCATCCGGCAGGCCAGTAGGTGCCCCCGCCGTATCCATCGCGGGATCTCGTAGAGTCGTTCCTCTTGTTCATGAACCTCTTCACCATTGGCGGAAGCTTTCCGCCGCTATCGAGAACGGACGAGGTGATTCTGGCTGGAACGCCTGCCTCGCCGTCCTGCAGGTGCTGGACGAGACGCATCATGAAATACGGAGGAACGGCGTTGCCCACCTGACGGAACTGGGACGCGCGCGGTCCGAGAAATTCGTAGGAATCCCGGAATCCCTGCAGCCGCGCTCCCTCCCGGACTGTCAGGGCGCGGTCATGGATCGGGTGGGTGAAACATCCCGACGTAACGTTGTTGAATCCCGCCGAGATCGTGTAGGCGGGCGAAGCCTCATGCAGGCGACCATACAACGTTGCGTAATCGGTGAGACGCACCCGCCGAAACCTATCCGGCAGTAGCTTCGGCGGGATATCTTTCCAGCATCCGCCCTGCGGGACATTCGCGACCCGTCTTCGATTGATCTCGGAGAGGTTGCTCGCGTGATGGTTAGGTGCGAACCCCGAGCCGTCGCGGACGAAAGCCTGGAAAGGCGTGGGGTCGCCGGAGATCGAAAGTCTGGCTACGGCATTGGTGTCCACTTCTTCAGTGAGGTCGGCGATCGCTTCCCCCGCCGTCACATATTCCTGTAGATCCTCCGTGGCGACCGGTGCGTGGGTGTGCCTGGGGAACGTGGCGGGAATCTCATCGACTGTCGCGACCAGGATAAAGCGATTGCGGAGCTGAGGCAGTCCATAGTCGGCCATGTTCACGACATCAGCGAAGACATGGTAGCCGCGCTCCGCGAAGAGCTTGAACAGCTCCTTGACGATGATGAGGTTGCGACCATAGACGACGCCCGGAACGTTCTCCATCACGACGCGGCGTGGCTTTCGTCCGGCTGCTGTGAAGCCGTCCAGCAACCTAGTGAAATGGACGAACAGGGCGTTGCGAGGATCCTCCAGGTGGAAAACGCCCATGGTACTCACAGCCTGGCAGGTGGGTCCCGCGAAGAACCAGTCGATTTTCTCGATTCCTGCCCGCTCAGCGATGTCGGTTGCGGTAACGAGGGAAACATCGCAGCAATCCACCACGGCTTCCGGATGAGCTTTCCTGAAGGTGCGGGCGGCGTTTGCGTCGATGTCGAGCGCCCACTTGATCTCAAGATCGGCGATAGCGGCTGCGGCTCCGGCCGACATTCCGCCACATCCGGAATAGAGATCGATTGCAGTTTGGCCCATGATTCCCCCATCCACGGAAGCAAGGTCTAGCAGTGCGCAACGCGCGTTGAAAGCCAAAGCGGCTCAAATTGAATTCTGCGGGCCAATACGGGAAATTGTTAAAGGATTTGAGTGCAGATCGCCTCCCAAGCGCAGAAGGAAGCATTCTTCTTCGATCTTACCCCCGATCGACATGGATTTTGTAGACATATTTTATCTCAATGATTCTTCCAGCGGATTCGTCCTTTTTGAGTTTGGCTCGAAGGTGTTTTGGTAACCTGCTAGCTCGCCTTGTCGCCCGCCACACCTCGGGGATTTTGCGCTGTCTTGGCCGCCTCTCACGTCAAGGGCTCGCTCCCACTATATTTCTTCGCCACGAGACGGGAGATCGCTTGTGAAGGTTGGATACACCGAGTTCTCATACGGATACGCGTTCACCGAGAACCTGATCAGATCCTCGGCGAGCGCGCCGACCGGCGCACCAGTGTTTCCAAACTTGGTCCAGGAAGCGCAACTAGGATACGACGTGAACATCGCCTTGCCGGGAAAGCCGCTGTTTTTCCAGTTCAAGCTACCCGAACACATGCGCAGAGGGACTGCGTTCGAGCTCACGAAGTACCACTGCCCCGGCATCGCTGTCCCGTTCTTCCGCGTTGCACTGATCCGGCGGGACCTATCGGATCAGCACAAGTGCCTTCTGGTACTTGAGAAGAAGCATCCGCGCGCAGTGTTTTACGTTGCCCCCTTTATCGAAAGTACCGATCAATTCAACCGATCCTATAACAACGCGAAGGTGCATGAGAATTCGGTATATCTGTCCCCGCGGAGCATCGGAAAACTCCCCGACGACCTTGTGCACACGATCGCATACAAGAGCGGCTTGAACACAGCCTATTTCTGCTCCGACCCCAAGCCGATCAAAGCTCTCACCTTCGAAGACGTCCAGAAGTTGACCATAGCCCGACTGGACTCGAAGGTGAGCATCTCTGAGACGGCCAGGCAGGTCAGAGAGGATGTGCTGTCGTTCGCCACACCGGCCATGCGAGATGCAGTGGGCACCGTCGATCAACGCGCCCGAGCGAGGCAGGAAGCAGCAGTCGGCGTTGCAGCTAGCAGTCCGGAGCGGCTCCAGACCGTCGCCGATATATTAGTCGCCCGAGAAGTCGCTCGAATTAGTCTGGGCCTCGACCTCATCTTCGCGCAGCCCGACTGAGCCGCCTAGCCGATAGAGCCAAGGGATATAGCCCGGCATGCATCCCGTTCGGCGACGTTCGCTGTACCACCAGGGTTCCTATCCGACGTTCGGGCGTGGACGTGAGTCAAGGCCTGCGAGGACTGCGGCCAGTGGCGGATCGCCTACAACTCCTGCCGCAACCGGCATTGCCCCAAGTGCCAGGGCGCCGCCGCGCGGACATGGCTGGCCGAGCGCGAGGCCGACCTGCTGCCGGTCGGCTACTTCCATGTCGTGTTCACGTTGCCCGCGGAAGTCGCCTATATCGCCTTCCACAACAAGGCGCTGGTCTACGACCTGCTGTTCAAGGCGGCATCGGAGACGATGCTGACCATCGCGACTGATCAAAAGCATCTCGGCGCGCGCATAGGCATCACCGCCGTGCTCCACACCTGGGCTCGGCGATGACGCATCATCCCCACTGCACATGATCGTGCCCGGCGGCGGCATCGCGCCGGACGAAAGCCGATGGATATCGTCGCGACCGGCCTTCCTGCTCCCAGTGCGCGTTCTCGGCAAGCTGTTCCGCCGGCTGTTCCTAGCCCGGCTGCTCGCGCTGCACGACGCTGGTCAGCTCGCCTTCTTCGGGTCGATGACGCACCTCACCAAGCGACACGCCTTCCTGCGCCACCTTGCTGCCGTCCGGAAGAAGCACTGGGTAGTCTATGCCAAGCGCCGTTCGCGGGACCGGAGGCGGTGCTTGCCTACCTGTCGCGCTACACGCACCGAGTGGCGATCTCGAACCGCCGCCTGATCGCCTTCGACGAGAGCCGCGTCATCTTCCGCTACAAAGACTATCGCCGCGACGGCGCGGACCGGCAGCAGGTCATGACGCTCGCGGCTGACGAGTTCATCCGCCGCTTCCTGCTCCATGTCCTGCCACGCGGCTTCCATCAACATCCGGCATTACGGCCTGCTCGCCGGCTCCGCCCGCAAGGCCAGCCTCGCGCTCGCCCGCGAACTCCCGGACGTCGCCGCGCCAGCGGGTGACGAAAAACCAGGAGAACCGGAGGACTTCCGGCCGCCATGCCCCTGCTGTGGCGGACGCATGATCGTCATCGAGGTGTTCGAACGCTGGAGGCAGCCGCGCGGACCGCCGGATGCGAGAGCGACGAACCGCGAGAAGTGTCCATGACCCGGCATGGCAAGATATGGCGCTCAGCCGCAGGCGCCCCGCCTCCGGCAACGGACCCACGCGCGCCCATGGTGATCATCGATGTCGACAGGGTCGCAACCAGCCGCGTGCCGGGCCGGCAACATCGCGCCGAGGCGCAACGAAGCGGCCTGTCCACATCCATCCCCGCCCTTCCCAGCGGCGGTCGCGCCATCGCCGACATCAGCCGAAAATCGAAATATCCATAGACATCCGCCTGTGGCCCGCGGGTTCCTTCCTCGGGGACTTTCGTACGCCTGCCGGCGCCCGAAACTCTTCACGACAGCAGACTGACCACTTTCAGCGTTCCCATCGAGAAAGCGGACGTTCAGGGCAGCCAGGCCAGCGTCTTGAGCTGGCTCTTAGCGGACCTTGGTTGCCCGAACACAACTTCATATTCGCTTCAAGAGCAGGGGGGCGACCTCCGACGTGGTGCGGTCAAGCCGACCCTTTTTCAGCTTCGCATTCTCGCTAGGTGCGACTTACCAGAGTCTATAAAAGAGAAACGTCGCGCATTAGGAAGCGATAATAAGGCCAATTGGATGAAAAATTTGTTTCGTAATACGTAACACATATTGTGCGAAGCCACAGGCCTGTGCTATCGGGGGTTGTCGCTCTACGCGACTCAACAGGCCAACCCAGGAGGTTCTGATGGCCAAGACCACGTTAAACGTTACGGTCGTCTATCCGGCTGCTGGGCGGCCGTTTCATGACCACGATGCCAGTGCAACCGAGACGCTCTTGTCGCTCTGGAACCGCGTGCTCGCTGCATTCGGGCTCAAGGAAGGCGAGGAGAACGGCAACCAGGTCACTTACCCGCTGTTTAAGGGTAAGGACCGCCTTACGGACATGTCGGTCACACTCGGCGCAATCGCCGGCAACGCTGGCGCCCTGTCGCTGCAGCTCAGCCAGCAGATCGTCCAGGGCTAGTGACCGAGCTCGCAAAACTCGCGCTCGACGAAGACTTCGAGGAATCCGTCAAGGCGGCAGACTCGAACCGGTGGAGCCTTATTAGGAAGGGTGACCTGGAAGTTTGGGTCACCCTTTTGCCAGAGGGCCATCCGACCGAGACATTCACGGCGCGACTGCTCTGGCTGAACTATCCCGGCGACCTTCCGCCGTCGGTGCAGTTTGTGGAGATCGAGACCGGCCGATTGGGTGTGCCGGCGGCATGGCCGACTGGTTCAGGGTTTCGCCCACCCAACGATATCTGCGCTAACTGGTCCAGCGAGGGCTACGACACGCATCCTGAATGGCGCACCGACAGCGCGATCCGCTTGAAGATTCGGGGTAACGCGCTGCTGATGATCGTGCGCCTCCTGAAGCAGGAACTTGATGTCAATTTCACCGGGAGGCATCGCCCATGATGACGGCACCTATTATTTGGCGGCTACCCAAGGCCGCCATGACCGCGTCAATCAGCGAGATGGCGCCGGACGGGGTCCGTGGTTGCGAGGGAGTTGCGCTGTGGCTGGGCCGCCGGTTTGCCGGCATCGTGACCGTCACACATGTCGTAGTGTTGCGCGGGCCGGGCATCACCAAACGCCCTGATCACCTGTCCATATCACCCGAGTTGCTGAACGAGGTCACGATGCTCGCCATACGCGCCGACGTCTATCTGGTCGGGCAGATTCACTCACACCCCAGCACTTGGGTGGACTTGTCGGAGGCGGACAAGCGCTACGGAATTCGCATGCCTGGCTACCTCTCGGTGGTTGCTCCTGACTTTGCTCGTCGGCCGAACACCGCGCTTGCGGAGTGCGGCGTGCATATTTTCGACCGCGGCGCCTGGCGCCGCCTCGGTGCCATCGAACGGATGTGTCGTGTGGTTGCCGGAGCTGGAGACGTTTCCGTCGAGCAGGTAGGAGACATGCGATGATTGGTGACCTTCATCGCAGCCGGATCAATGCCACTGTCCGCGGTCTTTCGGGGGTTGCGGCGCCGCCCCATAGGTTCACTGATCAGCGCGTTCTTCTGACCGGTACGCGTGAAGTCCTTGCCTCTCGCAACGGTGCCGAGATGATGCGGTCGGCCCTGCTGCTTCTGATGCGCATGACCACCGACCTGACGGTGGCCATCCCTGGCGGCTTCAACGAACTCGCGGAAGGTCTGGCCCAGGTCGCGCGGGACCATGCGTGGGAGCGCGCGCCGGCATTCGCAACCGTGCCAGTGGCCGAAGAGGGCTACGCAGCAATCCTGTCAGTCGGAGGCGAAGCGTCAGCTGCGTTGCCGTTGACGGTCATCACAAGCAATGGGTGGCTCGCTCGAGTCGGTTCGGGCTCAATGGGCATCTCGCAGCTTTGCAACCAGTGGAATCCAGTGGGCGCGCTTGCGGCCGCCTCGCTTGGAGCGGGCGAGGTCTTCAAGCGGCTGCTGCGCCTCAAGCCCGAACACGGACAGCTTCTCGATGGTATCAGCTTCTCGCTTTGGGATTACGGATTGACCAACGATCCCGGCCCTCACCTGCCGACCGAGATGGAGACGGACGTTCTCGTCGCCGGCGCTGGCGCCATTGGCAACGGTGTGATTCACCTGCTCTCGCAGTTGCAGTTGAAGGGACGGCGACGGGTCCTGGACGTGCAAACGTACGGAGATGAGAACTGGGGCACCTGCCTGCGGCTGACGCCGACCGCTGCGGCGGCCCGCGACCCGAAGGCCACCTACCTGTCGACGACCTGGGGCCAGGGGGTGGAGCCGGTTGTCGGGAGGATCGAAGACGCCGAGGCGGACGCGGACTGGCGGGCGCCAAAGGTCGTCCTCAGCGGGTTTGACAACGTCGAGGCCCGGTACGCGGTCCAGGATCTGTGGCCGGACCTCGTGATCGATGGCGCCATTGGGCCTAGGCTCGAGTGCCAGGCCAGCGCGCATCCGTGGAGCGGTGAGATCGCCTGCCTTCGCTGCATTTTCGAATTGGAGCATGGGGATCGGGCAGAGAATGTGCAACGGAGGCTCACCGGCCTCTCGGTCGCGGCACTTCGGCAAGCGAGCCGGGCTCTGTCCCGACAGGACGTCGCAGACGCTGAGCCCGAAAAGCGGGATTGGCTGCTCGGCCAGATCGGCAAGCCGATCTGCTCGGTGTTCGAGGCAGCGCGGCAGTTTGCGGGTGGCGAGATATCGGCTGGCTTTCGACCATCGGTGCCCTTCGTGGCGACCATGAGCGCATGCATGATGGTCACCGAGCTGGTTCGCTACCTCACGACAGGCGATGTTGGTGTCCAGCCGCGCTTCTTCTTCAGTGTTCTGTGGGGGCCGCAACAAGGCGCCCATTACCCTGAGGACCGTCACGACGAATGCCAATGCAGCACGCGCGCCCACCTCATTCAGCGGGTCAGGGCAGGAAGGCGGTACTAAGCCGGCGGCAGACTTGTAGTTTGCCGCTGGCGAGTGTTTCCTGACAGAAAACGATTCGACGCGGTTTTGGGCGGCAACTGTGGAGATTTCATTCTCTGATGCTCGATTGTGCACCATCTTCAACAGCATCGATCGCCTTAGCGAGCGGTACGGGAAGAACGTTGCTCAGTCGATTGCGGTTCGAATGGCGGTGCTGGCCGGCGCCCCTGCGCTGTCGCATATCCCGCGAAAGCCGCCCATCGGCCTCAAGTGGAACGGACAATCTTTCACGGTCGATCTGCGCGACAACCGCCGTCTTCGTTTTGAGCCAGCTACTCCAAGAATCCGACAAACGCCCGAAGCAGAGGACGTCACTCGCATCACAATCCTGGGAGTTGAACCTTGAAGCACCTGTCCTCGTTGCGTCGCCATGCCTGACACGAGGTATGGCTACCAGCCCGACTACGCAGTCCCGCCAGGGTCACTGATTGAAGAGCAACTGAGCGGCCTCGATATATCGGCTCGAGAACTTGCCCGTCGTTGTGGCCGTTCGCCGAAGCTCATCGCGGAGATCATCTCCGGGAAGGCTCCGATCGAACCCGAAACCGCGCTTCAACTCGAACGTGTGCTGGAAACATCGGCCGCGATCTGGCTGGGGATGGAGGCCAACTATCGCCTATTCCTCGCTCGGTCGAAGGAAGAAGCCGGTCTGGCGAAGCACATCAATTGGGCCAAGCAGTTCCCGCTGGCCGAACTCTCGAAGCGAGGCCTGCTCTCGCTCGAGAAACAACCTGCCGCTCAGGTGCGTGAGCTGCTGCGGTTCTTCGGTTGCGGAAGCGTGGAGGCGTGCCAGGAACGCTTCGACGAACTCAGCGCCGTGGCCTACCGGCACTCCCCTTCCTTCGAAAGCGCAGAGGCCTCGCTGCTGGCGTGGCTTCGTATCGGTGACCTGAGAGCCGAACAGATTGAAGCGGCGGACTTTGACAGGACTGCCTTTCTCGCAGCGCTGAAGGAGATCCGAGGATTCACAACCGAATCGATCGAAGTCTTTCTTCCGGACGTGAAGCGACTCTGTGCATCGGCCGGCGTAGTATTCGTTCTTGAGCGCTCGTTGTCAAAGGTAGCCTTGAGCGGCGTCTCGCGTTGGTTGTCCCCGCGCCGTGCGTTGATTCAACAGACGGCTCGCCATCTCTCGAATGATCATTTCTGGTTCACGTTCTTTCATGAGTGCGCTCATTTGCTCCTCCATAGTCGGAAGTCGATCTTTCTCGACGGGAAGGGACTATCGAATGTTGCCGCGGAGCTGGAAGCGCAGGCAGACGACTGGGCATCTGAGTTCCTCGTTCCCGCTCAAGCGCTAACGCGATTTATCACAAGGTTCACCTACGACGAGGACGAAGTAGTGGAGTTTGCTGCTCGTCAGGGCATCGATCCAGGGATCGTTGTCGGACAACTGCAATACCGCAAGGTCCTGAGCTTCTCTCAAATGAACCACTTGAAGCAAAGGTACGAGTGGACGAACTAGGTTTTCTGAGGGCAACGAGTTGGCGTAAACGAACTGTGTCCTCTTTGGCGCAAAGGGTACCACCTCCGCCAGTTGCTCGCATATCCGCTTCTGGGTGGCGGCAGTGTTAAGTTCAACGACCGAGATGCTGCGCATTGCTGCCGTTAGGTAGCAACCGCTAAGAGGATGGGAAGGACAAGCAGTGCGCTGGAAAGGCGTCAGGCTCTGTTCACTTGCTATGCCTAGGAATGTGCATATATTGTGCGTATGAGAGAGGTCGGAGATTTGTCATGGCCCACGCACAGCTCGCACAATCGAAAGTGGTCTCAGGTTTTGTCGACAGCCTGCAGGAGCCGCGCACACCCTATATCTCGCCGAAGCGTCTGTCGCAGGCGCTGGGCGTGAAGGTGGCCAACCTGGCGCAGTTGACCGGCGTCCACCGCAACACGCTCCGTAATCCGTCATCGGAGCGACTGCAGGGCCGGATGCGCGAGATGGTCAAGGTGATCTCTGCCGCGATGGAGCTCACCGGCGACGTCGACAAAGCGATCTACTGGTATCGCAACGAACCGATCGCCGACTATGACCATCGCACGGCGGCCGAGCTCGTCGCCGACGGCCAGGTCGAAGCAGTCCTGGCCTTCATCCGGGATCTCGAGAATGGAGCGCGCGGGTGAAAGTTACCCGCGTCGGGCCGGACGAAATCTTCCGTCGCTATCTGACACCCAAATGGGCCTTCCTGCCCACCAGTGGTGCCGGCGCGGCGGTCGACGGCGGTCGTTTCAACAGGCCAGGTGTCGAAGCGCTCTATCTTTGGACTTAGTCGTCTCGGGCACTTGGACGCGGGGCTACCGCGCGGCCGATCGCGGCGCGGCGCCATCATCGATTTCGATCGGCTGATCGAGCGGTCTTCAATATGGAGGCATATTGGTTTCGGCCCATAACAATGCTGTGGCGGCGGTGTTCGCCGGCCCTCGATAACGGCTCAAGTTTCCACGCTAAAGGAGGCGGCGAATGCGGGGCGAGTAATGCATTGCGGAGCCGTCGGCCGATAGCCTCCTGCCGTGATCCACCCGTTCACACGTTACCGCCAGTTTACGCCGAACGAACTTAGTCATGCCGCTTCCGCCTAAGGCCCTTTCCTTCTAAGTCGGCACGACCACTCGCTAGGAACGGCAAGGAGGATGCGGCTTTGTGCTTCGACACCAATACGCCAGGCACCTCAGAGGCGAGACAGCGCCCATGAAGAGTGATGCAATCTCATATCCCCCACGAGGTCTAACTCGTGAGGAAGCAGCTCGCTACATCGGTGTCGGAACAACGCTTTTTGATGAAATGGTTGCCGATGGGCGTATGCCGAAGCCCAAGCGCATCAACAGCCGCGCTGTTTGGGATCGTATGGCCCTCGACATAGCTTTCACCTCGTTGCCGGATAAAGGTAGCGGTCTTCAAGAACTACTGGAAAGAAGCAAACGGGACAGAGAAAGAAGAAAATAAATACGCTCGTTGCGTATATGCCGCAGGCGTAGTATGGAGATTGCCTGCGAAAGGCATGACATGGACGAGAATGAGAAACTGGCACAAGAAGTCAAAGCCTGGCGGGCCAAGGAAGGGCTCACTGCTGAAGCCGCGGCCAAGGTGCTGGGAATACCGAAGCGCACCTTTGAAGGCATCGAGCAAGGCAGAGGGTTCCCTTACCCGGTGCTCCTGCGCGTTGCCATGGAAAGCAAGGCCGTTTCGCATGATCCGATTCATGAGAAGGTGCATGGTGGTGGGCAACTCCAGCAGAAGCCTCGAAAGAGCGCTTGATGGCTAAACATCCTGACTACCCTGGGGCTTCTTCTCGCGTCGTCAACGGCAAGGAGTACTGGCGCTTTCGTGCAAATCGCCATGCTCGGCAGATCGCCTTGCCCGGACAGCCGGGCGACGAAGCGTTTGAAGCCTGCTACCGACGTGCCGTCGAAGGTTGCATAGGCAAGTCGGAAATCATTGACATGCCGGGACGTGTCCTGCCGCGTTCGTTTGGGCACGCAGCACGGCGACTCGAAACCACGATGGAGTGGGCTGACTTCGATCCGGCTACCCAAGCCAAGAACAGCAACTTGATAGAGCGCTTCCTGAATATGCCTGTCGACCCCGAACATGTGCTGACATGGCGCGATGTGCCGGTTGAATACATGGATGCCGACAGGCTTCGCACGATCATCGAAGGTATCTTTAAGACAAACCGCACCGTCGCCAAACACATGCTGGTAGCCGTCAAAAAGCTCCTCTGGGTGGCTATCGAAGTCGAGAAATGGATAAAGCCGCAGGATGATCCATCGTTGTCGATCCGTGTGCGCATACCAAAATCGACCAAGAACCCGGCTTGGCCAATTGCGATCCGAGATAGGTATGAAGAGAGACATCCGATCGGTACACCCGCTCGGACCTGCTATGCGCTGGGTTTCTGGCTCGGCAACCGACGAGGGGACATCGCTGATCTTGAATGGGATGATCTGGTGACTGAAGAGATCGAACTGTTCGATGGTTCCTTGGCATTGATCGAGGCGTTTGCCTTCCGACAGAAGAAGAATCGTAACCGCCATGGCGGGAGGGAGATGTTCATTCCCGTGGTGGACAAGCTGGCGGCAGCGCTTGACCCACTTGACCGCTCGAAGGGTGGAACCGTCTTGAAGAACGGCTATGGCAACCCGTTTTCAGAGAAGAGCCTGACAGGCATGATGCAGCATTGGGCCCGGCAGGCTGACATTCCTGACGGCTATACGCTTCATGGCCTGCGCCGCACCTTCGGCACCTACCTCGCCGAATGCAACATCCAGGCACGCGCTATAATGGAAGCGATGGGACATTCTTCCATGACGGTCACGGACGATTACGTGCGCGAGGCTAACAAAAAAAGAATTGCAGTCGACATTGCGATGGCGATCAACCAGCGTGAGGAAAAGCGCGATCAGATGAAGCGGCGGGCGACTTTGCGGGTCGTGCGGTGAGCCAGAACCTCGAAGCGATTTATGAAAGCGGCTTTCGTCGCTTCTTCCTCGCCGTGCGTGCCGTGGGCAAAGCGTGGGCAAAGCGTGGGCAAAAGCCGATTTTTTGCAATAAAGACAATGGTCATGGTGGGCCCGGAGGGACTCGAACCCCCAACCAAGCGGTTATGAGCCGCCGGCTCTAACCATTGAGCTACAGGCCCCACACGCGGCTGGATTAATGTTTTTCCCCGAATCGCACAAGGCTTTCCGGATGGGCTGGCCGAAATCGTCCAAATCAGCCCATATTCAAGCATTAGAGCGACGTGCGTCCACTTAGACGCGCAAAAATACGCTCTAACGCTTTGAATCTACGCATCGTGCTTCCCGAAATCGATTCCGATTCTTGGGCCAATGCGGTAGTCGACAGGCGCGACTGGATCGCAGACCGAGGAGTTTTTTTATGACCAGACATCTTTTGCCCTTGGCGCTCGCCGCCGCAATCGCTTTTCCGGCGATCGCCGGCGCGGCCGATTCGCCGCCGCCGCCCCGCATCGTCGTCACTGGCGAAGGCGAAGCGACCGCGGCCCCCGATCTGGCGCTGCTGACGCTCAGCGTCATGCGCGAGGCCAAGACCGCGCGTGCCGCGCTCGATGCCAACAACGACGCCATGGCTTCGGTGATCGCCGCAATGAAGTCGGCCGGCATCAAGGAGCGCGACCTGCAGACAGCCGGCATCCAGATCAGCCCGCGCTACAATTATACCAACAAGCCGGACGGCAGCCAGGAGGCCGAACTCATCGCCTACCAGGTGACCAACACGCTTTCGGTGCGCATCCGCGACATCGACAAGACAGGCGAGATTCTCGACAGGGCGGTATCGCTCGGCGTCAACCAGGGCGGCGGCATCTCGTTCTCCAACGAGGATCCAACGGCAACTGTCACCGAAGCCCGCAAGAAGGCGGTCGCCGACGCCATGGCCAAGGCCAAGACGCTGGCTGAAGCTGCCGGGGTCAGCATCGGGCGGGTGCTGGAAATCACCGACCAGAACGTCGCGCCGCCGCCGATACCGATGAACGCCAAGGCCTTTGATGCGGCCCGCGAATCGGGTCCGGTGCAGGCTGGCGAGAATTCCTACACGGTGCAGGTCACCGTCACTTTCGAGTTGAAGTGACCGCCACCGGAACCGGTTCGGCCTTGTTGCGGCAACATTGAAAAAACCCCGGAGGACTGGTCCTCCGGGGTTTTTTCGAGCCGCACCCTTCTTCCCAGCGGAAAGGGGCTCTACTACACCGGACTGACCTTCGCAGAAGGTCATGTCCCAGGCCGACCTTCGCAGAAGATCATACTACCAAGCGGGCCGTTGCCGATAGACAACGTGCGAACGCTTACCGGTAGAGGACCGGGCAGCCGCGCTCATTGGCGAACACGACCAGGACGCGGTCGCCATACTGGCGGCCCGCTACTTTCACGGTGCGGCGGCTGACGTCGACGATACGGGCGCGGCGCAGACCCATGCGCTCTGCCTTGCCGAGGGCACGGTAAGGCGAGCAGGACCGGCGCCAGTCGCGTTCGCGGCGGCGTTCGCGGTAGTAACTATCGTCATCGCCGCTATAGACGCCGACGCGCGGATCGTCGTTGTTGCCGAAGCCGAGATAGATGCTGTCTGCATGGGCTGTGGCGGGGATGGCGGCAAGCGTGCCGAGGCCGATAAGCGCCGAAAGGGCCGCCGTCTTGATCGTGTTGAACATGTCTTCTCTCCTTGTTCAGGGCTTCCGCCCGCCTTTGATCGAACCAATCATGTCTTGGTCGAACCGATGGCGAGGAGAATGCGCTTGCGTATCTGAACTTTTTACGAACCGGCCGTTCATTTCGGGTTCATGTTGCAGCAACAAGCAATTGCGCAGTCTTCTCGGCTTCCCGGTTCTGAACAATCCGGTCGGTTCTGAACCATTCGGGTGGAAAAACGCGCTGTCGGGCAGCCGGTTCCTGGTCCCGAAGGCCCGTCGCTAGGGCTCGTCGTCCAGCATGTGCTCGAAATACTCGTCCGGCTCGGCAAGATCGGTCTCGCTGGCGCTGACCCGGCCCCGCATGGAGATGCCGGCGTCATGCACCGTCTCGGCACTGCCTGACACCAGCCTGTGCCACCAGTAGAGATCGTGACCCTCGGCGACCAGCCGATAGGCGCAGGTTTTGGGCAGCCAACTGATGGTGCGCACATTCTGCGGCGTCAGACCGACGCAGTCCGGGACGCGCGCCAGCCGGTTGGCATAATCGGAGCAGCGACAAGTTTCGGCGTCGAACAGCCGGCAGCCGACGCTCGTCCAGTAAATCGCGCCGGTGTCTTCGTCCTCGAGCTTCGACAGGCAGCATTTGCCGCAGCCGTCGCAAAGCGATTCCCACTCGGCCGGGGTCATCGCCTCGAGCGTCTTGGTTTTCCAGAACGGCGTTTCCATCGACGGGATGTGGCCCCCGCCGGCGTCAAGGTCAAGCACCGCGGCGACGCAAACCCGGCCGGCACCATAAGCCGGCACCATAGGAATGACACGAAGTCGCCTTCAAAACGCCGGCCAATCGCCGTTCGTGGCCGTTAATGCCTGCTAACCGGAACCAATCCGGTTGATGAGCAGTTTGGGCCGGGATGGGACGCCAAAAGGAGGATTTCTAATGAAACGCCAACCACGGATTCTGGCAGGCACGGCACTTGGCCTGCTGATGGCGTCCGCGCCGTTGGGCGCATTCCCGCTGCAGGGCGGCGCCGCGTTCGGCCCACTGCAGCGTACCGCAACGCCCTTGATCCTGGCGCAATCGAATTGCCCCGAAGGCGAGTCGGCGGAAGGCTGCGCAGAGCAGGCGGAACCGGAGCAGAAGCCTCGCAAGAAGCGCGAGCGGCAGGCTGAATCGGCTCCCACGGAGCAGGCCGCGCCTTCCGGGGACGAGCAGGGCAATCAACGCAGGAAGAAGCGCGAGCAGCAACAGCAGACCGAATCAGCCCCTGCCGAACAGGCCGCCCCGGCCGAAGAGCAAAAACCGCGCAGAAAAAAGCGCGACCAACAGCAGACCGAATCAGCCCCGGCCGAACAGGCCGCCCCGGCCGAAGAGCAAAAACCGCGCAGGAAGAAGCGCGACCAACAGCAGATCGAAGCAGCGCCAACCGAACAGGCCGCGCCCGCCGAAGAGCAAAAACCGCGCAGGAAGAAGCGCGACCAGCAACAGCAGATCGAAACGGCACCTTCCGAAGAGCCTGCCGGACAGGCGGCGCAAGGCGAGAAGACCGCACCTGCAAATGACAACGAGCAGGTCAAGCCGCGCAAGAAGCGGAACCAGGATCAGCAGATCGAGGCTGCGCCAGCCGAACAGGACACGCCCGCCGGCGAGCAGGCCGAGCCGCTTCCGACCGACCAGCAAACGGCTCCCGCTGAGGGCGAAAAGCCCCGGGAGCAGGCTAAGGACCGTCGCAAGAAGCCTATCGGCGAACAGCCGGTGACGGGAGAGCAGCCGACAACCGGCGAGCAGCCCGCCGAGGACCAACAGGCCGCGCCCGCCGCAGGGGAAGGTCCGGCCCAGGGCGAGGCTCCCGTGTTCGACAGCCAGAAGGATGCCAGGCGCAAGCGCAAGGGCGGCAGGGACAACGCGCAAGAGACGGGCGGCCAGGACGCGGGTGGTCAGCCCACCCAGCAGGACGGCGAGCAGGCGGAAGCCCCGAAGCCGGCTCCGGTCGACCAGGGACCGCCGCCCACCGACGACAGGACGGCCCAGCAGGCGATCAAGCTTGAGAAGATGGTTCCGGTGACGGAGGAAAAGGGCAAACGCGTTGAGCGTGTGCCTGACGTCGAGGACATTCGCCGCCGTCCGCGTCCGCAAGGGGTCGACGTCGTCAGGGAACTCGGCGACCGCGTTATCCTCCAGTTCAACAACCAGACGATCGTGGAAAGCGACGATACGCCGCGCATGCGCCGTGGCGCGCGGAACGTCTACTATGAGGAGCTGTCGGGCGATCGCACCCGGGAAATCGTCGAGCGTGACAACGGAATCCAGATCGTCACCATCCGCAACCGCTACGGCGACGTCATCCAGCGTTCGCGCATCGCGCCCGACGGACGCGAATATGTGCTGAGCTATGTCGACGAGCGGTACTATGAGGACGATGGCTACTGGCGCGATCCAGGTGACGCCCTGCCGCCGATTCGGATCGACATTCCGCGCGAGGAGTACATTCTGGATTCCGAAGAGGTCGAGGATCCGGACGACTACTATGCCTTCCTCGAACAGCCGCCGGTGGAGAGGGTGCAGCGCCTTTACTCGATCGACGAGGTCAAGCGCTCGGCCCGTGTGCGCGACATCGCCCGCCGCATCGACCTCGACACGCTGAACTTCGAATTCGGTTCAGCCTCGATCCCCGACACCGAGGTGCAGAAACTGGAAGGCGTCGCCAGCGCCATGGAGAAGCTGCTGGAGAAGAATCCGGCGGAAACCTTCCTGATCGAAGGCCATACCGATGCCGTCGGCAAGCCGGAGGCGAACCTCGCTCTGTCCGACCGTCGCGCAGAAGCTGTCGCCGAAGCCCTGACCAATGCCTTCAGCATCCCTCCGGAAAACCTGACGACACAGGGCTATGGCGAGGAGTATCTCAAGGTCGATACGTCGGAGCCTGAGCGCGAGAACCGTCGCGTCGCCATCCGCCGCATTACCTCGCTGGTGGCGCCGGTCGCCAGCGCGAATTAACTAGCAGTTCCAGAAACCTGAACTGGTTTCTGGAATCTATGCGGGAAGACGTAGCCCACCCCGGTTTCACCGGGATGGGCAATTTCCGGCAATGAGCCGAGGTTGAAGGAGAATATAAGTCGCGATTTTAGCCAGGCATTGAATCGCGAGGTCGTCCACCCCAGATTCTGGCTAGGGCTTCCCTGCCCTGTCCCGACTCCAGCGGGACACATGAGCCCCGCCGGTACCCCCTCGCCGGCGGGGTTTTTGTTTCCGGCTTCGGTTGGGAAACGAGGCCTATGCCGGTGCCAGTCAGTAGATATTTCTCACGTTGGTTTTCGAATTCGCAAACACCTCGTCGGGCACGAAGAAGTCACCGGCGAGCGGGCCTGTCGCATCAGGCGCATAGATCGAGAAATCGCTGACGCCCTCGGCGCGCAGCACCTCCTCGTCGATGTAGAAATTGCCGGTCGCTTCGCGCGACGGCCTGAGCAGGATCGCATGCGCGGCATCGGCCATGATATCGGGCGAACGGCTCATCGCCGCCACTGTCGCCCCGCCCAGAAGATTGCGCACCGCTGCCGTATCGATCGTCGAGATCGGCCACAGCGAGTTGACGGCGATGCCGTCCCTGGCGAACTCCGCGCTCATGCCCAGCGTGCACATCGACATGCCGAATTTGGCCATCGTATAGGCGACATGGTTCTTGAACCATTTGGCCTTCATGTCGAGCGGCGGCGCCAGATTCAAGATGTGAGGATTGTCAGCCAACTTCAGGTGCGGAATGCACATTTTGGAAACCAGGAACGTGCCGCGGGTGTTGATCTGGTGCATCAGGTCGTAGCGCTTCATGTCGGTTTCCAGCGTGCCGGTGAGTTGGATGGCGCTGGCATTGTTGATGCAGATGTCGATGCCGCCGAATTTTTCGACGGTCCTGGCGACCGCCTCGGCCACCTGCTCCTCCTCGCGTATGTCGCACAGCATCGGCAATGCCTTGCCGCCGGCCTGCTCGATCTCCTCAGCCGCCGTGTAGATCGTGCCCGGCAGCTTCGGGTGCGGCTCGGCGGTCTTGGCCGCGATCGTCACATTGGCGCCGTCGCGCGCGGCGCGCAGCGCGATCGCCAGCCCGATGCCGCGCGACCCGCCGGAGATGAACAGCGTCTTTCCCTTGAGCGACATGTCTTGCGCCTCCGTTGCAAATCTGTTGGTCGCGATCCTTGCCCGCGCCGTCGCAGGATACAAGAGCGCGAGCATCGAGAGATGGTGACGCTGCGGCGCCACCACGAATCCATGGACTCAACGGCGCAGTAGTATATATTCTATAAAAAGAGGTGGAATATAGAATGGCGCTGTCGATCAAGAACACGGAAGTCGAGCAATTGGCGCGGGAACTTGCCCGCCGCCGTCGCGTGTCGGTGACGGAAGCGATCCGTCAAAGCCTCGAGCGCGAAGTTGCGCGCGAGCGGCTTGTGCCGCGCGACGGGGCCGACGACCTTTTTGAGCGCCTGATGGCAATCGCCGAAAGAGCCGCGCAGGTACCGAAACGCCAAGATGCGATGACCGAAGATGAGATCCTCGGCTATGACGAACTTGGAATCCCGACGCGATGATCATCGACTCCTCTGTCCTTGTCGCTATTTTGCGTACGGAACCAGGCTATGATCGTTTCGTGCTGGCGATTGCTCAGGCTGAGAGACGGCTGCTCGCGGCTCCGACCCTGCTTGAGACGACGACGGTGCTGGTCGGCCGCTGGCAGGACCAGATCGTCGACCGCTTCGAAGCCTTTTTGCGCACCGCTTCGATCGAGACGATTCCTTTTACGGCCGACCACGCCGCTGTGGCCCGTCAGGCCTTCCTGCGCTATGGCAAGGGCCGGCATCCGGCCGCTCTCAACTTCGGCGACTGCATCTCCTATGCCACGGCCCGTCTCGAAGCCATGCCACTGCTGTTCAAGGGCGACGATTTCCGGCTGACCGATATCGAACCGGCTGTGTAGTCCACCGTCAGACCAGCACCAGGCCTTGCCGCATGGCGATGGCGATCGCGTCGGTTCGGTTGGCCGCACCTAGCTTGATCAGGATGGCCGCGACGTGGAACTTCGCCGTGTGCACGGAAATGTTCAAGCGCCGGGCGATCACCTTGTTGGGCGCGCCTTCGGCCAAGAGCGCCAGCACTTCGCTCTCGCGCGGCGAAAGCGCCGGCCGGCCGGCGCTGTCGTCGACCGGCTCCTCGTCGGAGAGGTCGTCGTCATGGAAGGCGAAATCGTCATGCCGATCGGACAAGGGGCGGGCCTGGCCCGAGATCCGATAGCCAGCCGCCGCCAGTCGCGCGGCGGCGGCGATCAGCAGATCGTCCGCTGCCGCCGGCAGCACGGCAAACACGGTATCGGCCGGCCGCCGCCGGCTCGCTCGTTGTGACAGGAGCACCCGAGGTATCGCGGGATCGTTGGCCCCGCCTGCCAGGCCCCCACTTTCCAGGAAAACGTCATCGACGATCGCGACATCCGCTCTGTCGGCGCTATTGCTGCTGCCGGCCACAATCGGCAGCAGATCGCCGGTCCCGGCAAGGGCGGCGGACAGGTGCTCGGCGCGCACGACGTCATCGAGCGCGATCAGCACCGTCAGCCGCCGCCCCGTGATCCCGTGACTTGCCATCGATCTTCTCAGTTCAGCGGCTTTTCGCCGATGGTCAGCACGACGTCGCGCCGTTCGCCGCCGCGCACCACGCCGAGCGTCACCGACGCGCCGGCGCTGTCCGGCCCGAGCCTGCGGATCAGCTCGCGCGGGCCATGCACGGCCTCGCCGTTCCAAGACGTGATGATGTCGCCAAGATGCAGGCCGGCCGCCTTCGCCGGGCCATTGTCGTCGAGGCTCATCACCATCGCGCCCTGCGTATCGCCGTTGCGGATTGGATGCAGGCCGGCGCCGAGATAGCCGCGCGCGACATGGCCCTTCTCGCGCAGCGTCGCCACCGCCCGTTCGATCGTCTCGTAAGGTATGACCAGCGCCCGCTGGCGCGGCCCGAACAGCAGCATGCCGATCAGCGCGCCCTTGGCGTCGAGCACCGGGCCGCCCTCGAAACGGCCGCCGGCAGTGATGGCCAGATTGATGCGCCGGTCGATCATGCCGCCGCGCATCGAGCGCCACGCCGGACCGACCTCACCAACCGTTCCAAATGCAGCGAGCGACGCACCGTCGCTATTGCCGACGGCAATGGCCAGATGGCCCGGCCGCACCGTGCCTGCCTTGGCCAGCGGCGGCACGTCAGGCGCGCCGGCCGGCTTCAGAAGGGCGATTCCGGTGGATGGATCGCGGCCGACCAGCTCAGCCCCCACCTTGTCGCCTGAAGAAAGCGTCAGCTCGATCGCCTCGCCGGCCTCCACCGCCTCCTCGGCAGCGACAAAATAGCCGTCGCGCCAATGGAAGGCGGTCGCGGTGCGATGCTGATGCGTGGCGAAGCTCGCCGCAGCCGGCGCCACTGCGGCGGCGATATCGGCGATGGCGTCGGAAAATGCGCTCAGATTGAAGTCGCTCATGTCGGTCTCCTGGGTCTTTTTCGCATCGGCCCGAAAATCGGAATCGATTTTCGCAAAGCACGATGCGAGAACTCAAAGTCTTAGAGCGTACTTCGAGCGTCCATTGGATGCTCGTCGCTCTACCCCAGATATCGCTCGGCACCGCGTTGGCGGGTACTCGCCTGACGGCTAGTTGGGCGCTGGACTGGCCATCTGGTCAGGTCGCGGCCGATCCGGCCGCTCCGCACATATAGGCATCCCTTTTCTTGCTCTAAAGACACGGAGCCTGCCATGTCCCTCCCCGCCCAGCAATTGCAGTTCGACGATGCGCTGCTCGACGATTATTCGGCAACGGTCGCTGATGCCGTGGACCGCATCGGTCCTGCCGTCTGCCGCATCGAGCGCATCGGTGGCGCCGGCGGCCAAGGCTCCGGCTTCGTCCTCACGCCGGACGGCCTGGTCGTCACCAACTTCCACGTCGTCGGCGATGCCCGAACCGTCCGTGTTACGATGCCCGACGGCGTCTCCAGAGAAGGCCGTGTTCTCGGCCGCGACCCCGACACCGACATCGCGCTGGTGCGTGCCGACGGCAGCTTTGCCGATATTGCACCGCTCGGCGATTCCAAGCGCCTGCGGCGCGGCCAGATCGCCATTGCCATCGGCAACCCGCTCGGCTTCGAATGGACCGTCACATCAGGTGTCGTCTCGGCGCTCGGCCGCTCGATGCGTGCCTCCACCGGCCGGCTGATCGACGATGTCATCCAGACCGATGCAGCGCTCAACCCCGGCAATTCCGGTGGACCGCTGGTGTCGTCGGCGGGCGAGGTCATCGGCGTCAACACCGCGATGATCCATGGCGCGCAAGGCATCGCCTTCGCTGTTGCCTCCAACACCGCCAATTTCGTCATTTCCGAGATCATCCGCTTCGGCCGGGTGCGGCGCGCCTTCATCGGCGTCTCGGCCGATACGACAAACCTGCCGCGCCGCGCCGCCCTTCTGTCGCAAGTGTCGAGCAGCACGGCGGTGCGCCTGCGCAGCGTCGAGGCGAACAGCCCGGCGGCCAAGGCCGGGCTCAGGGAAGGCGACGTCATCGCCGCCATCGACGGGTGCCCGATCACCGGCGTCGACGATCTGGTGCGCCTGCTCGATGCCGAGCGCATCGGTCGCGAAACACTGTGCACGGTGGTGCGCCGCTCCGGCATTACTCAGGTCACGGTGATGCCGAAGGCGCGGGCCTGACAACTAACGCGGCGCAAACATCTGGCCAAGCAGCGAAACCAGCAGCACTGCCAGCTCGCCGGTCGGATCGAGGTCCGGATCGAAAATCGTCATGTCCATTCCAGTGCCGCGTGGATCCGCCACCAGCGCCGCGAGGATGGCGACGAGATCGTCGGGATCGATGCCGGGACTGCCTGGTGAATCCACCGCCGGCATCACGGTCTGATCGAGCGCATCGACGTCGAAATGCACCCAATGGGGCCAGCCGGTTCGCGCCAGCGTGGTCCAGGTCTTTTCCAGGACCTTTGCCACGCCAAGCTCCCGCACGGCAAAGACATCGATCAGCGTCATCGCGGTCAAATTGATGTCGGGCCAGGCGAAGTCGGGGCCGCGGTTCTCGCGTTCGCCGATCTGAATCACCTGTTCGTCCGCAACAAGCGGGCTCGCGATCTCAGGCCAGTCGGTCAGCAACGGCTCACCACGTCCGGTGGCGAGCGCAAGGTCCATGCCGGCGGCCGAGCCGAGTGAAGCATCGACGTCGTAATTGCCCGGATGGCGGAAATCGCTGTGGCCATCGACATGGACCAGTGCCAGCGGACCAGATCGCCGTGCGCCAGCCAGCGCGCCAAGCAGGACCGCGCAGTCGCCGCCGACGACCAGCGGGAACTCGCCTCGTCTCAGCGCGCCGGCAACCACTTCGGCGAGTCCGAGATTGAAGCTGCGTATTGCATTTCCGTTGCGCAGCCGGGTGCCCGGCTGTGGCTCTGTGCTATAGGCGGGCCGATCAAGATCAACCACTTTGAGGGGCGCAAGTGTCTCGATCAGGCCGGCTTCGGTCAACGCCTGCGGCGCACGCCACGTCCCCGGTAGATGACCCGGCCTCAGCGGGCGGAGGCCAAGGTTTGAGGGTGCGCGGACAAGGCAGATTTCACGCATGGAATGGGCTCAGGCTGATGAGCTCAGCTTAGACCGCAAAGACGTGGTCGGCCACGCGGCTGGAGGCTTCAGGTGATATCTACAGACAATTCCTGCCAGCCGCTATCCCGCTCAGCCCGCCGCGCCTTCTACAAACTGCTCCAGAAGCTCCGCGCTCGGCGGGATCGGCTTGATCACGTCGATCAGCACGCCATTGGGGTCTTTTGTGATGAAATGACGCTGGCCGAAGGGTTCGTCGCGCAAGGAACGCAGGATCGGCAGGCCGGCGGCCAGGATCCGTTCGTAGACCGCGTCCGGATCCTTGACCTCGAAATTGATCAACAGCCCCGACGTTCGGCCACGCCCCTCCTCAGGTATCGTCTCGTGGTCGCCTTGGACGATGCCGAGATTGACCCGGCGATCCTCGGTCGACTGCAGATGCACATACCAGTCGCTCGCAAACAGCGGCTTGAAACGGAAGTGCTTGATATAGAAGGCCTTCGTGCCGGCAACGTCGCCCGTCATAAGCACCGGGTAATAGCTTGTCGTCTTCATCTTTCCTTCTCCCATCAAATAACATACAGTCTGCATGTAAATATGTACTAACATACAGGCTGCATGTATGCAACAGGAATCCGCGCGCCGCTCCAACCGCGATCGCACCGAAGCGACGCGCGCCGACCTGATCGCCGCGGCGCGAAAACTGTTCACCGAGAAATCCTATGCGGAGACCGGCACGCCCGAGATCGTGGCTGCGGCTGGCGTGACGCGCGGCGCGCTGTATCATCACTTTGCCGACAAGCAGGCGCTGTTTGCCGCAGTGGTCGAGCAGGAGGCGGCTTCTGTGGCGGAAGAGATCGAGCGCGCCTCGCCGCCCTCGCTGTTTGCCCGCGACGCACTGATCGCCGGCTCGGATGCCTATCTTGCCGCCATGCGCGCACCTGGCCGCACCCGGCTGCTGCTGCTCGACGGACCGGCCGTGCTCGGCCGCGCCGCCATGGACGAAATCGACAACCGCCACGGCAACCGCTCGCTGCGCGAGGGTCTCGTCGCCGCGATGCGCTCGCAGTCCATGATGAGATTGCCGGTGGAGGCGCTGACCGCGCTTCTTGCCGCAGCCTTCGACCGCGCGGCGCTCGCTATCGAGGCCGGCGATTCGACCGAGGACTACCGCGCCGTTCTCATGGCGCTGTTTGATGGGCTGTCGCCTCAGGCACCTGGTTCGGTTCGAACTCGTTGAAACAGCCAAGCTGGCGCTTGAACTGGTCGATCAGCCAGGCCGCAGCCGGCTTCGGGCTGCGGTCGGGGCGGTGCATGGCATAAAGCGGCGAGCGGACTTCGCGATACGGCTCCAGATCGAGTTCCACCAGCCGGCCGTTGGCCACGTCGTCAGCAATCAACCATCGCGGCAGTCCGCCCCAGCCCAACCCTTCGCGCATCAGCGCATGCTTGGTTCGCATATCCGTAAGTCGCCAGGTGCGGTAGGCATAGACGCCGTAGTCGCGCCCTTTGGTGCGCTCGGACTGGTCGCTGACGACAAGTTGGATGTGTTCGCGCACCTCCTCCAGCGGCACCGGCTTGGGAAGCAGCGCCAGCGGATGGCTTGGCGCGGCCGCCGGCACCATCGACATGAAGCCAATGCGCACAAGATGCACGTCGACCTCGCCCAGCAGGCCGCCAATACCGAGATCGGCATGTCCATTGACGACATGATCCGGGATCAGCCCGAGGGTGCCGATATGCAGGCGCAGCATCACGGTTGGAAATTGCGCCTCGAAGGCCTTCAACACGCGCACCAGCACGGTGGAAGGCAGCGTCGCATCGACCGACAGCGCGACTTCAGCCTCCAGGCCCTGTTTGTGGCTGTCGACGCGAGAGCGGATGCGCTGCAATACGCCGACCATGCGCCGCGCATCTTCCAGCGTCGCCCGGCCGACATCGGTCAGATGCGGCTCTCGCGTGCCCTCGCGCTCGAACAGTTTCAGCCCAAGCTGAGCCTCGAGATTGGCGATAGCGTAGCTGATGACCGACTGCGCTCGGTTGAGCTTGCGGCCGGCGGCGGAGAAGCTGCCGGTGTCGGCGACGATGACAAGGATCTGAAGCTGATCGAGCGTCGGGTTTGGCTGCATCGTTCTATCCACTATTTAGATGGAACATACATAAAATATACCGGTTTTTCAAATAGGTCAGCATGTCCATATAGGTCGGAACAGTTCAGTCCAACCCTGGAGACCCGCCATGTCTATCCTTCTCGTCACATCCAGCCCGCGCGGCAATGCCTCGCACTCGACCCGTATCGCCACTGAGCTCGCCGAGAAGCTGGTTGCCGCCGATCCTTCGGCCAAGCTTGTCGTACGCGATCTCGTGGCAAACCCGCTGCCGCACATCGATCCCGATTATTCGACCGGCATCTACACACCGGTCGAGGCCCGCACCCAGCGCCAGGCCGAAGTCGTCGGTGTTTCCGACGCCGTGCTGGACGAGCTGTTTGCGGCTGACACCATCATCCTGGCCACCGGCTTCATCAATTTCGGCATTTCGTCGACGCTGAAATCCTGGGTCGACCACGTCTCCCGCTCCGGCAAGACCTTCGCTTATGGCGAGAACGGCCCAAAAGGCCTCGTCACCGGCAAGAAGGTCTACATCGTCCTGGCCTCGGGCGGCATCTATTCGGAAGGCGCTGCCGTGCAGATGGATCACGCCATCCCTTACCTGCGCAGCGTGCTTGGCTTCATCGGCATGACGGACGTCGAAGTCATCCGCATCGAAGGCGTCGGCATGGGGCCGGATGCGGTCACTGCCGCTCTGGCCAAGGCATCAGCCAGCGTGGATGCTTTGGTGACATCGACCGTAAGCGTACAGGCTGCTGCGGCGGCGTAGGCCACCAGCCGTCGGTAACTTGAAATTAAAAGGCAGGCGCCTGACAGGGCGCTTGCCTTGTTCGTTAAAAATGCGCCGGAGACCGAACGGGTGTCACCCGAACATCTTCTCGCCCTGCTCGTCGACCAACTGGATGCCCTTTTTGATCGAGATGTCGACAGCGTCGTCGAGCCCGGCAAAACGATCGGCGCGGATGAATTTGTGCTCCTTCATCACGCCGTCGATCTCCTTGGAAACCACGCCGCAGGTCTGGTATTGGCCTTCCGCCTTGTACGGCGTGGCGCTGATCAAAAATCCCTTGTGCTCGATCTGCTTTGCCGGTGCAGCACTCTTTGGCTCGCCCGCGTCACCGCCGCCGCCGAAAAGACGTTTCAGAAAAGACATGGGCGCGCCCTCCAACGGCAATCATCCTATATCACATAGCGTGGTGCAGGATGATTTCACTAGCGGTCCTTAGGCAAACGGGCAAGGCCCGCATCCGGGGCAGCCCGGGGCCTTTGACGAACAGGATGTCTGTGCCGCTTACCAGCGGCCCTTGCGCCGGTTCCAGGCATAGAGAAGATCGGCGAAGCGATCATAGGCATAGCGCGCCAGCGGCAGCACGGCGCGGTTGCCGAACAGCGTTGCAAGCCAGCCCTCGCCCGGCGTTCTCAGCCAGACGGCAATTGCGACATCGGCGCCAACCAGCAGTTTACCGTCCGCATCGGTTGCGTGCAGCCGGCGGCGGATGTCGTCCAGCGACACGCCGTATCCGGCCAGCGCCACCGGTTCGGCATTGATGTCGCGAAACGCGATCCGCCCGGCCTTGATCGCTTCGACCAGCCGCCGCTTCTGCCTGACGATGCCGGCATCGCAAACCGGACAACGGGTATTGTACCAGATGGTCAGCAGGGGCTTGGGCATGTGTCTCGAGACGCGAGCTGAAGTGCTGCGCTGACTATCCGGGAAATACCTTCGCCCCGCAACATTTCGGGCCAGCCACTTTCGGACCAGACACATTCCGCACGAGGCTGACCGGGCGCCGTCGAGCGGCGCCTGACCGTCCGATGTCCGGCAGCTTGCGCGAGCCGCGCACGCCTCAGCCGAGCGAGGCGATGATCTCGCGATAGGCCAATTCCGGGAAAGCCTTGAGCGTCCGCGTCCTCACGTTACCGCCTGTCGCCAGCATCAGCGAGAAACGAGCGAGCACCGCATCGTCGGGCGCTTCGACGACCGCCACCATATCGCATTCGCCCATGGTGAGATAAAAAGCCTTGAACGAGCCGCCCATGTCTCCAAGCAGCTTCTTGGCGGCATCGAGCCGCTTCGGCGACTCGCGTACATTTTTGGCGCCCTGCTCCGTCCAGTTGATCAGCACGATATAGGTTGTCATGCACACCTCCCTCCGGGGCCTCGGAGCACGGCGTCACCGCCGGGGCGGGCATCCGGTTTTGTCGCCCAGAAAATGCATCCGACAGCAGATTATCCTCCCACGGCAGGTGTGCTGCAAGAACAACCGCACCGTCTGGCGAGACATCCCTGTGCGACGATCGAAAAAGGGCGCCGCAGCGCCCTTTAAATTGCTTATTCGTCACCCGGCATCAGCTGTCGAGGAAACTCCGCAGCTTGCGCGAGCGGCTCGGGTGCTTGAGCTTGCGCAGCGCCTTGGCTTCGATCTGGCGGATGCGCTCGCGGGTGACCGAGAACTGCTGGCCGACTTCCTCCAGCGTGTGGTCGGTGTTCATGCCGATGCCGAAGCGCATTCTGAGCACGCGCTCTTCACGCGGGGTGAGCGAAGCAAGCACCCGCGTCGTCGTCTCGCGCAGATTGGCCTGGATCGCCGCGTCGATCGGCAGGATCGCCATCTTGTCCTCGATGAAGTCGCCGAGATGCGAATCCTCCTCGTCGCCGACCGGCGTTTCGAGCGAGATCGGCTCCTTGGCGATCTTCAGCACCTTGCGCACTTTTTCCAGCGGCATGGCGAGCTTTTCCGCCAGTTCCTCCGGCGTCGGCTCGCGGCCGATCTCGTGCAGCATCTGGCGCGAGGTGCGCACGATCTTGTTGATCGTCTCGATCATATGCACCGGAATGCGGATGGTGCGCGCCTGGTCGGCGATCGAGCGGGTAATCGCTTGCCGGATCCACCACGTCGCGTAGGTCGAGAACTTGTAGCCGCGGCGGTATTCGAATTTGTCGACCGCCTTCATCAGGCCGATATTGCCTTCCTGGATCAGGTCGAGGAACTGCAGGCCGCGATTGGTATATTTCTTGGCGATGGAAATGACGAGGCGCAGATTGGCCTCGACCATTTCCTTTTTGGCGATCGCGGCTTCGCGCTCGCCCTTCTGCACCTGGTTGACGATCTTGCGGAATTCCAGGATCGAGATCGCCGTCTCGGTGGCGAGGTTCTGGATCTCGGCACGCAGGTCGCGGATCGCATCCTTTTCGTTCTTGGTGAATTCCTTCCAGCCGCGCGACGTCAGATTGCCGATCGAGCGCACCCAGTTCGGATCGAGCTCCGAGCCCTGGTACTCCTTCAGGAATTCCTCGCGGCGCACGCCATAGCTTTCGGCCAGCCGCAACAGCTTGCCTTCGTTCTGCACCAGGCGCTTGTTGATGTCGTAGAGTTGCTCGACCAATGCCTCGATGCGCGCCGTGTTCAGGGAGAGCGACTTCACCGCCTTGATCAGCTGGTCCTTCAACTCCTTCAGCCGGCGGTCCTGGCTGGGCGACAGCGTGCCGGCGGCAGCCAGCCGGTTCTCGACCTGCTGGTCCTGCAGCTTGCGCAACTTCTTGTAGGTGTCGGCGATGACGTCGAGCGTCTCCATCACCTGCGGACGCAGCTCCGCTTCCATCGCCGCCAGCGACAGGCTGGCTTCGTCCTCGTCTTCCTCGTCGTCGTCAGTCAGACCGCGTGTGTCGCCGCCGACATTGGTGATGTCGTCCTCGTCCTCGCGCGAACGGCGCGGCTTTTCGTCGGTCTTGGCTTCCTCGATCCGCTCGACCACCGGCGCCTGCTTGGCCTCCGGCCCGGCATAGGTCGCTTCGAGGTCGATGATCTCGCGCAAGAGGATCTTCGATTCGTTGAGCTCGTCACGCCAGATGATGATGGCCTGGAAGGTCAGCGGGCTTTCGCACAGGCCCGCGATCATCGTCTCGCGGCCGGCCTCGATGCGCTTGGCAATCGCGATTTCACCCTCGCGCGACAGAAGCTCGACCGAGCCCATCTCGCGCAGATACATGCGAACTGGATCGTCGGTACGATCGGTCGGCTCTTTCTTGGTGGTCGTCGCAGCAACGGCGGTGCCGGTCTGCTCGGCCAGTTCGTTGGCGTCTTCCTCGGCGTCGGCAGCCGCATCGGCGGCTTCGGGCTCCTCGCCCTGCTCGTCGTCCTCGACCACGTTGATGCCCATGTCGGAGAGCATGGCCATCGTGTCCTCGATCTGCTCGGAGGTCACTTCCTCTGAGGGCAGCACCGAATTCAGTTCGTCCATGGTGACATAGCCGCGCTTCTTGGCGGCCTTGATCATCTTCTTGACAGCATCGTCGGAAAGGTCGAGCAGAGGGCCATCGGTGGCGCCTTCACGTTCGGTCTCGACCTCTTCCTTTTCTTTTGTCGCCATTCTTTATTTTCTCCAAGCGGCCAAGTATCTAGCCGCATAAGTATCAAAGCCGCGTAAGCTGCCGTACCGGTTAAATCAGATGCGCTCGCGCTAGAACGCGTTTCCCCGGGCCAGTAACTGCATCTCTCGTTAAGTCCAGATTAACCCTGATATCTGTGGCAGGCTGACTGCCTGTCCAGTGACCGGTACCTCACATCGCTGCATTTCCGTCGACGCCGGCGCGGGTTAACGTTTCGAATCGTCCTGATTCCGTTATTCTGCCAGAAGGTCAAGCGCCTCTCGCATGATTCGCATGAAAAAAGCGAATCAATTACCCGACTTAAAGCGCCGCGGCTGATTCGGCGCGCAAGCACGGTTCTGCACTTTCACTCTTTCGTAAGCTTCGACCTACACCCGCCCGGCCCTGCCCGAAGACACGCCGAACCCTTCAATCAGCGCTTCCGTTGCTTGCACATCACGAAATTGCGCCTGGATCTCGACGAGATGCCGGTAATTTTCGTCTGTGGGATCGCTGGCGAGCGCCGCTTCTGCCTGTTTCAGCTCCTTATGTAAGGTGCGCGCGCTGCGCTGCAAGTGGAGCGCTTGATAGGATCGCTATGCAGCCAAAAATTGATGCCTGCCAGCCAATGCTTGATATTCCTGATCTAATTCGAGTTCGGATTCGGCTCTCGCAGCTTCAATCGCATCGAGTTGGCGTTGTATCGATTCGAAACCTGCCTGGTCAAGTTCATGAGCTACCGAAAGACAATGATCGCGGAACTGTCGAACTTCGATTTCCAAAAACAGGTGCTCCAATGTCTGCTTGATGGTTTCATATGGTGGTTCGAAACGCAGCATTGGAAAAAGGGTGCGTAGCTTGTGGCCACGAGTCACCTGATATTCGTAAAAGGTACCGTGGCGATTTTCACGAGTTTTAATGATCTTTTCAGAGCCATGAATAGCCTCAAGAACGAACACAAATCGCTTGTCGATTCGCTCATACACAGCTGCCACAGTTAAATCGCTGTACTCGACGTAGAGCCTATGCAGCTCTTTAGCAAAGAGTTGAAATTCAGAGTTCGAGAATTCAAGTGCAGTGAGCTGCTCGACATAGTCCGTAAGCAACCCAGGAAACTCAACACACAATCCGAGCAGGATGCGTTGAAGCCTGTTAATCCCAAGCTTATCAAGCGAAAGCCGCGCTCTGGCGTTCACGTCAGCTGGGGGCCGATGCGTGCGGCCAAACATCTCATAGAGACGGAGCCGCAAATGCGAACGATAGTACCGCTTAACTGTCGGGTCGCCAATTTTGTCTACATCGGCGTACAAATCCATTTCGGCTTTCGCCATTTGCTCGGGGGAAATGTCGGACCCCATTTGTCTACGACGGAGAATAAAGAACTCATGTAGAGGAATGGCGGAACCAAGGTGCTTGTAAAATGCGTCTCGCCCGTCTGATTTGATGAGATCATCAGGGTCTTTTCCATCCGGCAAAGCAGCGAATTTAAGGCTATAACCAGATTTAAGTTTGGGGAAACATACGTCAATCGCACGGAGAGCAGCCCTACTGCCAGCAGCATCCCCATCAAAACACATAATTGGCTCAGGGCTTATTTTCCAAAGAAGCTCCAACTGATTTTCGGTTAAGGCGGTACCAAGAGGGGCAACCGCATTGTCGACGCCAGCCTGCGCCAAAGAAATTACATCCATATAACCTTCAACAACCACGACGGCACCACCGTTGTTGGCGGAATTTCTTGCTTTCGCAAAATTGTAAAGAAGGTTTCCCTTGTGAAAGAGTTCCGTCTCTGGTGAGTTTAGATACTTCGCCGACACCTCAGATGAAAGCGCGCGCCCTCCGAAGGCAACCACCCGCCCCCTTGTATCCTCAATTGGAAAAATGATGCGGTCGCGGAAGCGATCATAAGACACGGGAATATCGTCACCAAAAACGACCAAACCGCAGGCTTCCAGTTGAGATTTTTCGACACCTTTTCCGGCCAAATATTCCTTTAACGCGTTTCTATTGCCCGGTGCATAGCCGAGACGAAATTTTTGGATCGTAACGGACGTCAGACCGCGATCCCGCAGATAGGCACGAGCCTTGGCCCCGGAAGCGGCCTGTAGTTGCTCTTGAAAAAATCTCGTTGCCAGTTCCATCACGTCGTGGAGTGTCGCACGTTGTTTTTCGCGTTTCTCCGATTCCGGGTCGCGCGCCGGTATAGGCACGCCAGCCATGTCGGCGATCTTTTCGACCGCTTCGGGAAAGCTTATGCCGTCGAGCTCGGTCAGGAACTTAAAATGATCGCCCGAAACTGAGCAGCCGAAACAATGGTAGCGGCCCTTCCTATCTTCACAGTGGAAAGAGGGTGACTTCTCGCCGTGAAATGGACAGCAGGCCCAATAGTCGCCGCGCGAAGCATTGGTCTTCTTTCGATCCCACGCCACGCGTTGACCGATCACCGATGAAATCGGCACGCGATCGCGTATCTCATCGAGAAAGGAATCTGGAAAACGCATCACTTACTCTGGGTGGGGCCGATTGAGGACTCGGCAGCGTATCATACCTAGGACAAAAAACCTAGGAAGTTCGAGGCCCGATTATAGATGTCGGGCTGAACTTGGCCACGCCTGTTTTTCGATGAAAGAGAGGATATCGAGGAAAAGAATGATTTTGGCCATGTACGGGATTGCATTTGGCGGAAGGCGGCCGTTGCAGGCCGCCTTCCTGTGGCGCTAGTCGAGATAGGTCAGTGCGCGGCAATCGCGCCGAAGATGATGCCGGACACGACGCTGACCAAGAGATAGTCGTTGCCGACGCGGATCCATTCCTGGCCACGGCCTGGACGACGCAGGCCATGGTGGCGATAGTCGCGGACCGGCTGGTGGCGCCTCCAGCTCGAATATCTCTGGCCGTTGCGCCAATGGTTCCTCTTGACGACGACTTTCTTCTTCACCACGACGCGCTTCTTCACGTGCCTGTCCGGCTTCTTCCAGTCGACCTGGCTGTAGGTCGACTGCGGTGCATTCGGCGCGTTCAGCGGCGCTGCCTGGCCCTGCAGGGACGTCGCAGCCAGCATCGATACGGCGACTGCGGAAAGAATGATACGTCTCATGACGGGGTACTCCTTGGTTGTCGATGCCCAAGCAATAGTGCCCGAAGAATGAACCGAAACTGAACACGCGGATTACGTTTTTGTAATGATTTCAAATATTTAAAATAGCTAATTCTCCCAGCTCAAACCTGATCTGAAGCGGTCGTCGACACTTGGGCGCGCGACCATCAGGAAGTGGCCGGCGATGCAACCATTCTGCGATCCATCCATTTCCGACACGCCCTGTCGCGCAACAGCCGGCCGAATTGGGCAAAATTTATTATCCGGCTAAAAGTATTCGGAGTAGTATCGACCTTTGCAATGTCTTTGATTCGCCCCCTCTTTTGCCTCTTTGCCGTCACGGCGCCCATATCGCTGGTGCCCATATCGCTGGCGTCTGTCGGAATGCGAGCCTGACATGAGCGGTTCGGTCGTTTTGCTGCATCTTGCCGGCGCGGTGGCGCTGATGCTGTTTGCCACCCGCTTGGTGAAGACAGGTGTCGAGCGCGCCTATGGCGATGTGCTGCGCCACAAGCTGCGCGCGACCATGCGCAATCCTTTCATGGCGGTTCTGGCCGGCTGCGGCCTGGCGATCGCCCTGCAAAGCTCCACCGCCGTCACCTTGCTGGTCGGCTCGTTCGCCGGCGCCGGCATCGTCAGCGGCATATCAGGCCAGCTTGCCGTGCGCGGCGCCGAGATCGGCTCGGCGCTGGTGGTCAAGCTGCTCACCTTCGACCTGTCGCTGCTGGTGCCGGTCTGTCTTGTCGCCGGCACGGTCATGTTCATGGCCACCGAGCGGCGCGACTGGCGCCAGTTCGGCCGCATCCTGGTCGGCATCGGCCTGCTGGTGTTGTCGCTGGAAATGATCGGCCAGGCCTCGGAGCCGCTGCGCCAGAGCACTTTGATGCCGGTTATCGTCGACTACTTCTCCAGCGACCCGGTCACCGCCTATCTGCTGGCGGCGCTGGTCACCTGGCTGTTTCATTCCTCGATCGCCGCGGTCCTTTTGATGGTGACGCTCGCCGACCGCGGCTTCATCCCGCCCGAACTCGGCATCGTGCTGGTGCTCGGCGTCAATCTGGGTTCGTCGATCATCGCGCCGCTGCTCACCCGAAACGCGGAGCCGGGCGTGCGTGTCGTACCGATCGGCAATCTTCTGATGCGCGGCATGGGCTCGCTGGCCATGCTGATCCTGTTCCTGTGGTTGAAGCCGCCGGTCGCCTTTCTCGGCGCCACAGTGCCCGACCAGATCGTCAACGCGCACATCCTCTTCAACATCCTGATCCTGGTTGCCGGCCTGCCACTGGCCGGCCTCGTCTACCGCGTTTCGGAAAAGATCGTGGCGCTCGGCACCAAACCGGTACCGGCAGAAGCTCTCGACGTCGTCGAGTTGTCCGCGCTCAACGACAGCGCCCTCGATGTGCCGAGCCAGGCGCTGGCCAACGCCACCCGTGAGGTGGTGCGGGTCTGCGAGACGGTCGAGATCATGCTGAAGCGCATCATCGAGCTCTATGAGAGCGCCGACGCCGACAAGATCAAGGCGCTGGCCGCGCTCGACGACCGCGTCGACAAGAAACATGCGTCGATAAAGCTCTATCTAGCCAAGGTCACCAGGAACCCGCTGAGCGAGGACGAGGCGCTGCGCTGCCAGGAGTTGATCGGCGCCTGCGTCAAGCTCGAACAGGTCGGCGACATCATCGTGCGCAACATGCTGGCGCATGTCAGGAAGAAGCTCGAGCGCGGGCTGGAGTTCACGCCCGAGGGTTGGCGCGAGCTTAGCGCCTTCCACGCTTCGGTGCTCGCCAACGCGCGGCTTGCCTTCAACGTGCTGGTCTCGCGTGATCCGGAGACTGCCCGCCAGCTGGTGTTGGAAAAGGATCGGCTGCGCGACCGCGAGAAGGAGACCAGCGCCAGCCATTTCGTGCGGCTGCGCGACGGCACCGCCAAGAGCGTCGAGACCAGTTCTATCCATCTCGACACTATCCGCGACCTGAAGCAGATCAACTCGCTGCTCGCCTCGATAGCCTACCCCGTGCTCGAGGAACGCGGCCTGCTCACCGGCTCGCGGTTGAAGGCCGGGTGATTCCGGAGCCTTGTCCTTCTCCCCTGTGGGAGAAGAAAAACCGCCGCGCCAGTCCGATCAAGAAAACCTGAAGGGGCGTCGACAATTTCTGGATTGCCCGCCGCTCTCGTTCGTGATTTGAGGCCATCTCATTCAAGGATCGCCTTCCAGCGCCATGCTTCCCCTCATAGCCCTGTTCATCGCTGCGTTCGCATTCGGCACCACCGAGTTCGTCATCGCCGGCGTGCTGCCGCAGGTGGCGGATGGCCTTGGCGTCTCCATCCCAACCGCTGGCTACCTCGTCTCCGGCTACGCCGCCGGCATCGCGATCGGCGGACCGCTGCTGACGCTCGCCACCAACACGCTTTCCCGCAAGGCCTTGCTGCTCGGCCTTGCCGCAGCCTTCACCATCGGCCAGGCCGCCTGCGCGCTGGCACCCGACTTCGCCTCCATGTTGCTGTTGCGGATTGCGGTGGCCGTGGCGCACGGCGCCTATTTCGGCGTCGCTATGGTGGTGGCGGTCGGCCTGGTCCGCCAGGATCAGCGTGGAATGGCCGTGGCGCTCATCCTGTCGGGCCTCACGGTTTCCAATGTCATCGGCGTGCCGGCCGGCACGGCGATCGGCAACATTTGGGGGTGGCGCGCGACGTTCTGGGTGATGTGCGCGCTTGGTGTGTTTTCCATGGCCGCCATGGCCACTCTCCTGCCGCGCAAGACGGGATCGTCGCGCCAGTCAGTCAGTTTCGGCAGCGAGGTTCGCGTGCTCGCACGCCAGCAGGTCTCGACGTCGCTGATCCTCATGCTGATGCTGATGATCGGCCAGTTCAGCCTCTTCACCTACATCACGCCGACGCTGCTTGAAGTTACCGGCCTCGACGAGGACCTGGTGCCCTGGGTGCTGCTGCTCAACGGTGTCGGGCGACGATCGGCGTCTTTCTTGGCGGTCGGCTCGCCGACTGGAAACTGAGGCCCTCGCTCATCACCATGCTTTTCATGCAGGCGGTGACGCTTGCCGTCATTTACGCCGTCAGCCCGTACCCGGTGCCGATGGTCGTTGCGATCACTATCTGGGGTGGTCTGAGCTTTGCCATCGGCACCCCGATCCAGACTCGTATCCTGACCTGGACGGCGGACGCCTCCAATCTCGCCTCATCGCTCATCCCGGCCGGCTTCAATGTCGGCATCGCGCTGGCCGCCTCGCTCGGCGCCGCCATGCTCAATGCCGGTTATGGCTATCGCGGCCTGCCGGTGGTTGGCGCCATAGCCATGCTGGTCGCCGTGGCGGTCGCGCTTGCCTCGCATGCCCAGGAGTGGCGCAGCCGTGCGAAACCACCTCTGCCGGCCGCTGCCGAATAGTCGGCAGGCGCTACAGGTCGATGCGATAGCGCAGGCTTTCGGCGCCGCCATAGGCAGCGTCCTCGAAGAATCGCCCGACGAGCCGGCCGCCATTGGCCAGGACCACCTTCTGCGAGGCGAGATTACCCGGCTTGGCGGTGATCTCGACGAAGGGCAGGCCGAGCGCCCTCGCCTCGCCGAGCATCAGCCCCACCGCCTCTGTCGCATAGCCGCGCCGCCGCTTCCATGGCACTACGGCATAGCCGATGTGGCCGAGCACATGTGGCGGCAGCTCGGCGGTGCCGCGCTGCCAGCGAAGGCCGATCGAGCCGGCGACTTCGCCGTCCCAGATCCAGCGCCGGAAACCCGGCAGGCGCGGCACTTTCGTCCCATCAGGCAAGGTGATCGGACCACCCTTGGCATCGGGGTCGTCGAGATCGGCGAGGAAGGCGGTCGGATCCTGTTCGATGGCCGCAAGCTGCTCGCGCGTCGCCTGCATCAGCCGCACATTGTCCGGCGACCAGCCGCGCTCGAGGGCGGCCTTGTACGACGGCAGATGTTCAAGCGCCGGTTTGACGAGTTCAATCATGACGTGCGATCGCTCCGCTGCCGCCCTCAGATTCCGAAGTTGATCTTCAGGGGCGGCTTTCTAAAATCAAACGTCTTCGATTGGGTCCACCTGCTTTGGAGTGAACACTATGGCCGACCACAGGCCCGAGAAGTCGGCGAAGGCCGCCGCCGAGCGGGTCGCGGCAACCAAACCGCGCAAGGCGACGCCGAAGCCGCAGTCCGGCAAGGAAGCGAAGCCGACACTCCTCGCAGGCGGCAACCCCCAGATCGCCAAGGCCGAAGGCGACGCCCCGGTGCAAGCCTACATCGCGGCCATGCCGGGCTGGAAAAGCGACATCGGACGGCGCCTCGACGCAATCATCGTGCGCACCGTCCCCGGCGTGCACAAGGCAGTCAAATGGAACTCGCCGTTTTACGGCATCGAGGGCCAGGGCTGGTTCCTGTCGTTCCATGTCTTCACCCGCTACGTCAAAGTGACGTTCTTCCGGGGCACGTCACTGCGTCCTGTTCCTCCCGGCCAGTCCAAGCACAAGGACGTGCGCTACCTCGACATTTATGAGGACCAGCTCGACGAAGCTCAGTTTGCCGCCTGGGTGAAGCAAGCCAGCCAATTGCCAGGCGAGCGACTGTGAGATGCATCTCGAATTAGCGAAGGGCGTCTGCCATCGGAAAGGTGCAACATCGCCGTGATCCCTGATGGTTCTGCCCCGGCTCGCGAGTGCTCTGCGAGCCCATGTCGCCGGTGCGGTGCCGACAACGTTCAACAAGCGCTGCCAAATCGTGCTCCATTTTCGTGTGATCGTCGTTGCAAATCGGGTCTGGAGTGACGAAGATTTCTCCTCGGTGTCGAGAGTCTGTTGCCCGCGCCGGAACGGCAAACGGATCGTCGGATCGATGCCGTCGTGAGACGCCGGACGCCGACTTGCACAAAGCCACTGGGACCAACCATGACCAAAGCGACAACAGCCATGAAGAAGAGCGGCTCGACGGAGGGAAAAGGAGGAGACACTCCCTCTCAGTTGATAGATGCGAGAATCAACGAACTGAGCGATTGGCGGGGCGAGATGCTCGCTCGGATCCGAACCCTCATCAAACAGGCCGATCCCGAAGTGGTCGAGGAGTGGAAGTGGCGAGGGGTTCCGGTGTGGGAACACGCCGGAATTATCTGCACCGGTGAGACGTACAAGAATGTCGTCAAGATGACTTTCGCCAAGGGCGCCTCGCTGGCGGACCCTTCTGGCCTCTTCAACTCCAGCCTCGAAGGCAACACCAGGCGCGCCATCGATATCCATGAGGGCGACACGATCGATGACGAGGCACTTAAGGCGCTGATTCGCGCCGCCGTGGCACTAAACCTGTCGGTGCGAGCCCGCTCTCAGAAAACAAAGCGCGTTTGAGGATCATCCGCAAGGCTGGCGCCTCGCGCTCACCCCTTCGAGCCTTTTCGAGTATCGCCGCAGCGGGGAAAATCCCTACTGCAGCAGTCCCTTGACGATGCCGCTCGCCTTGGAGAAATCCATCTGGCCCGCGTATTTCTCCTTGAGCACGGCCATAACCTTGCCCATGTCCTTGACGCCGCTGGCGCCGGTCTCGGCGATGGCGGCGCGGATCGCTGTTTCGGTCTCGGCCTGGCCCAGTTGCGTCGGCAGGAAATCGCGGATGATGGCCATCTCGTCGCGCTCCTGCGCGGCAAGCTCCGGCCGTTTGCCGTCGTCGAAAGCCTTGGCCGACTCTTCGCGCTGCTTCACCATTTTGGCCAGTATCTGCAGGATCTCGTCGTCGCTGGCCGGCTCCTTGCCGGCGCCGCGATTGGCGATGTCGCGGTCGTGAATGGCCGCCTGGATTAGCCGCAATGTCGGCAGCCGACGCTTGTCCTGCGCCTTCATCGCGTTCTTCAGGGATTCGGCGATTTTGCCGCGCATGATGCTTTCTCCTTCGAATGCGACGGACAATAGCCGTGCCGAATGCCCAAGGCAAATTCGACGCGCCCGGCAAACCGCTGATATTGTTCGACGAAATAAATCCAGGCTCGTACGGCGTGGCATCATTGACCGCTCTGGCGCCTTCCCCTATGTACTGGGCCTTGCATGAACTGGATTTTTGTTGCGCGTCGCCCAAAAGTGCGTAGCGGTTTTGGGACAACGACGTGCACATACGAAAAGCTTGCGCGCGCTGGCTACGAAATCGCCGCTGCGCGCGGTTTGCTGCGCAGAATGGTTCGCCGGACCGATTGAAGGGCGCAGCTTTTTAGGAGTGCCGCCATGGCAACGATAACCGCCGCGTCGACCCCCGCTTGGGCCACCGAAAAGCCGACCGCCCTGCTGGTGCTGGCCGACGGCACCGTCATCGAGGGCAGCGGCCTTGGCGCCACCGGCTCCGCCGTCGCCGAAGTCTGCTTCAATACCGCGCTGACAGGCTATCAGGAGATTCTCACCGACCCGTCCTATGCCGGCCAGATCGTCACCTTCACCTTTCCGCATATCGGCAATATCGGCACCAATGACGAGGACATCGAGGATCTCAACCCGGTCGCGCGGGCCGGCGCCGTCGGCGCCGTGTTCAAGGCCGACGTCACCAATCCGTCCAGCTATCGCGCCGCTTCTGGTCTTGACCAATGGCTGAAGAAACGAGGCATCGTGGCGCTTTCGGGCATCGACACCCGCGCGCTGACCGCGCTGATCCGTGAAAAAGGCATGCCCAACGCCGTCATCGCGCACGCGCCCGACGGCATCTTCGACATCGACGATTTGAAGCGCCGCGCCGCCGCGTGGTCCGGCCTGATCGGGCTTGACTTGGCCAAGGACGTCACTTCCGGCCAGTCCTCGGTCTGGCGCGAGACGCCCTGGGTCTGGGACGAGGGCTTTGGCGAACAGACCGATCCGTCCATGCATGTCGTCGCCATCGACTACGGCGTCAAGCGCAACATATTGCGCCTGCTTGCCGGCCTGGGCGCCAAGGTCACCGTGGTGCCGGCCAACACCGGCGCCGAGGAGATCCTCGCCATGCGGCCCGACGGCGTCTTTCTCTCCAACGGTCCCGGTGATCCGGAAGCCACCGGTGACTATGCCGTTCCGGTCATCCAGGACCTGCTGAAGACCGATATCCCGGTCTTCGGCATCTGCCTCGGCCACCAGATGCTGGCGCTGGCGCTGGGCGGCAAGACCGCCAAAATGCATCAAGGCCATCACGGCGCCAATCATCCGGTCAAGGATCACACCACCGGCAAGGTCGAGATCGTCTCGATGAATCACGGCTTTGCCGTCGACGCCAACTCGTTGCCCACGGGCGTCGAAGAAACCCATGTCTCGCTGTTCGACGGCTCGAACTGCGGCATCACGCTGACCGGCAGGCCGGTGTTCTCGGTCCAGCACCATCCCGAAGCCTCGCCCGGCCCGCAGGATTCGCACTATCTGTTCCGCCGCTTCGTCAATCTCATCCGCGAAAAGCGCGGCGAGCCGGCGCTGGCGGAGCGATAACTGTCTATAAGCGAGAAGTCTCGGCAATAATATCGCTTAACTTTCTGCGATAAATCTGCGATATCATCACCGTGAAGACGATCATCCTCTCGGTGTCGGCGGCTCGCGATCTCGACAACCTGCCGGCAGATGTCCGCGAGCAGGTCTCCGAAGGTCTGATCTCCTATGCCGTCAGCGGGCGGGGAGATATCAAGCGCCTTGCCGGCAGGGACGGCTACAGACTGCGGATCGGTCGCTACCGGATCATATTCGATGAAGACCGCACGACAATCCTCGCGATCTACATCGGCAAACGCGAAACGACAACCTACCGTCGGTCATAGCAGGACAGGACACCATGAATGCCCCCCAAATCATAAAGACCCCAACCGGCGAAGAACTGGTCGTTATCCCAAAGGCGGACTACGAGGCTCTGTTGCACGCAGCCGAAGAGGCTCTTGAAGACGCTGCAGATGTGGCGATTTACGACGAGCGAAAGGCTGATCTCAAAACGGAAAAACCCCTGCCTGCGGACGTGACCATGGAAATTTTGCAGGGCTCCAGCCGGCTCAAGGCGCTGCGCAACTGGCGGCGGCTGACGCAGGCCGAATTGGCGACCACGATCGGTGTCAGCCAGGGTTTCCTGTCGGATCTTGAGTCCAATCGCCGTAAGCCATCGGCGCAGACCAGGGCGATGCTGGCGAAGGCACTGGATATTCCGGGGCAATGGATTGAACCCTAGGGCATGCCCGCAATGCATGGTTTTGCGATAACGACATGCATCAAAACGACAAACTTAAGGCGCGCCCCATGAATCCGTTCAAACGCGACGCGGCTTAGGCCACCGTCGCGGTCCTGACGTCTTTCACCGCGGCCGGTCTTTCGACCCTGAGCACGAATGCGATCAGCGACAGAGCGAGAAAGATGCCGCCGAGCACAAAGGGCGCGCCGCCGAACGTCACCGGCGCGCTCGGCCCGGTGAACCAGGCGAAGATTCCTGTATAAAGCAGTGGCGTGATGATGCTGGTGATCGAAAACACGCTGGTCATCGCACCTTGCAATTCGCCTTGCGCGGAGGGCGGCACCTTGGCCGCCGCCAGGCTCCGCAGCGGCGGGTCGGCCAGCGCCTCGAGGCAGGTCGCCACGATCACCGCATAGATCATCCAGCCCTTCCACGCCGCGGCATAGCCGAAGGCGGCGAGCGCGGTAAAAGCAAGGCCGATGGCGGCGGTCCGCCATTCGCCGAGCCGTGGGATGACGCGCGGCAGGACAAAACCCATCACCAATGCCCCGCCAAGGCCGAAGACGCCGAGTGAGAAGCCGATCTGCTGCTCGCTCCAGCCGTAGCGGTAACTGCCGACGAACGACCACACGGCAGGGTACATCATGTGACCGAGCGTCATCAGGAAAAACACCAGCCCGATCCAGCCGATCCCCTTGTAATTGCGCATCTGCTTCAGGGCGCCGAGAGGATTGGCGCGGCGCCATTCGAAGCGGCGCCGGTGATGCTGCTCCAGTGTTTCCGGCAGGAAGAACCAGCCGACGATGAAGTTGATTAGAGCAAGAACCGCCGCGCCCCAGAACATCACGCGCGGCCCGAATTCGCCAAGCAACCCGCCCAGCACCGGGCCGATGACGAAACCGACGCCGAAGGCGATGCCAAGCAGGCCGAAATTCTTCGCCCTGTTCTCGTCGGTGCTGACATCGGCGATGAAGGCGGAGGCAGTCGAGTAGCTGGCGCCGCTGATGCCCGCCAGCACCCGGCCGATGAACAGGACCCAATACGACCAGGCCACCGCGCAGATCAGATTGTCGACGGCGAAGGTCAGCACCGAGGCCAGCAGGATCGGGCGGCGCCCGAAGCGGTCGCTGAGATTGCCGACCAGCGGCGCGAACAGGAGCTGCATGGCCGCATAGACGAAGAACAGCCAGCCGCCTTCGATCGCCGCTTCGCTGACACCAACGCCGGTAAGCTCCTGTAGATAGGCCGGCAGCACCGGCATGATGATGCCGATGCCGGTGATGTCGAGCAGCAGCGTGGTGAAAACAAGCGCAAGGCCCCGCCTGGCGGTTTTGGCTTCGATCATGACGGTATCGACTCCTGGAGCCGCCTCGCAGCGAATGCGGAAGGGCCTTTTATAGGCGAGTCACACACAGAACAATAAGGGAACAGGCCAGGAATTTTCATCCTGACATCAACTGTCGAGGTGAGCGCGGCTGCATCGCCGCCGCTTTCAACGCCATTTCAACGAGAGTCCAAACACCTCAGATCGGAGTGTTGAACGTATCGCAATCCGACAGCTTGCCGCTCTTGTAGCCACGCGCCAGCCAGGTTTGACGCTGCTGCGAGGTGCCATGGTTGAAGCTTTCCGGCACGACATAGCCCTGCATCTTCTTCTGCATCGTGTCGTCGCCGATCTGTTGGGCAGCGTTCAGCGCCTCGTCCACGTCGCCCTGTTCCAGAATGCCTTTCTGCCCGGTGAAATGCGCCCAGACGCCGGCGAAGCAATCCGCCTGGAGCTCGACCTGCACCGACATTTGGTTGGCCTCGGCCTCGCCCATCTGCTGCCGCATCTGATTGAACTTGGGCAGGATGCCGGTGAGGTTCTGGACATGGTGGCCGACCTCATGCGCGATCACATAGGCCTGGGCAAAATCGCCCGAAGCGCCGAATTGCTGGTCGAGCTGCTGGAAGAAGGTGGTGTCGAGATAGACCTTGCGGTCGCCGGGGCAGTAGAACGGGCCGGCCGCGGAAGAGGCAAAGCCGCAAGCCGAACGGATTTGCCCGCTGAACAGGACCAGCTTGGGGTCTTCGTAGGTCAGGCCCTCGGCCTGGAAAATGCCGGTCCAGGTGTCCTCGGTCTCGGCCAGGACGGTCGAAACGAACTGCTTCATCTCGTCGGAGGCGGGCGCACCGGTGCCCTCCCCGCTGTTGTCGGTGATCTGACCGCCGCCACCCGGCACCAAGCCGCCGCCGGCCAGGATCTGCAGGGGGTCGATACCGATGGCCTTCAGCCCGAAATAGAGGACCACGAGAATGATGATTGTCGACAGCGACATTCCGCCGCCGGAGCGGCCGCCGATCGGGATGCGGAGACGGCCGGGCCCGCCGCGCGGCAGGTTGAATCCGCCGCCCTGGCCGCGTTGGTCCTCGACGTTGTCACTTTGACGACGACCTTTCCAGAGCATGGCAATTCCCCGCGATGCACGTATCAGTATCTTGCCGATCTCATGGCCCGATCCGACCCAACAAACAATTATCCCAATGGTTGCGCCAAGTCACAGTATTTTTCGCATGAGGGGCCGCCAGGCTCTGGGGGTCAGTCCCTACACGATACCGGCGGCTGAGAGCCCTGCAGGCGCTTTTTTTGGTCTTGGACTTGGCGGTCACGCTCAGATCTTCTGCTTTGTGCCCGCGCTCTTGCCGTCCGAGCTTTTCGAGCGCTCCTCGAATCGGGCCCCGCCCTTCTTGAGCGGGCGTCCAGTATCCGCTTCGGTCTTGCGTTCGTCCTTCGCCGCAGCCTGCTTCAATCCCTTGGCCGCTTGCTTGCCCTTCGCTGTCGGTGCCTGTTCAACGCCCATGATATCCTCCTCGGTCTCGCGCCAATTGCTGGCACGATCTCAAACGCAGCGGCAACGCGGCGGTTCCGGCAGGACTGTCGGCCGCGTCAGCATCTTGGCCACCGTCGGCTGGGCGACGCCGAGCCGCGCCGCGATGTCGACCGGGCGGGTCTCGTTGCCGTTCTCGATCAGGTCGGCGATAAGCTCGACATAATCGTCGACCAGCGCACTGCGCTGCACTTCGCCGCGTCGGCTGAGCGTTTTCTCGGCCATGCATTGCGTGAGCTCGTGCGGCTAGCGCGACAATTCGGCCAATCGCGCTATCTTCTCACGCGACATGACCAGAATTGCCGAAGCCCGAAAATTCTACGCGCGACTGATGGCTGCCAATGCAGGTTCGGCCGATCCGCGTCTCGAGGACGTGTTCGCCGCGGTGCCGCGCGAAGCCTTTCTCGGGCCCGGGCCGTGGACGGTCGTCGCCGGCAACGGCAAGGTAGAAACGCCGAGCGCCGATCCTGTTCACATCTATCAGAACGTGCTGGTGTCACTCGACGCCGATAGGGGCATCAACAATGGCGAGCCGTTCCTGCATGCCGTGTGGAAGGCGCTGAAGCCCGGCGGCCGCATGGTCTTTCCGTGGCGTCCGGCCGAGCGCATTGGCCTCGCGGTGATAGTGACACGCACGGATAAGGGGTTTGCCTGCGATCCGTTCATGCGGTCATGGTTTATCCCTTGCATCGGCGCCTCGGCGGCCTCGACGAAAGTCGACCGCGACAAGGCGGCACGCAGCCGCAAGATCTGGCTGACGGCCGACAAGGCACCGGACCGCACCGCCACCGCCGTCATCGGTGACGTCTGGTTCTCGTCGCAAAGTGTGGGCGGCAGGCGGTCGCAATGACGTAGCCGCGGCGAGGCGTCCCGTGCTTGCCGCTCGACATGCGCCGGAGCCCAGAAATTGTCCGGCCCTGTCGGACGGGCTTCCGCCCGCACGTCCTTTGGCCGAAATCCGGCCGCAACCGCTCGGATGATGAAAAGGGAGAATCCAATGAGGAAGATCATCACTGCGACATTCGTCAGCCTCGACGGCGTCATGCAGGCGCCCGGTGGGCCGGAAGAAGACCCGGTCGGCGGCTTCGAATTCGGCGGCTGGACGTTCCATTACTGGGACGACGTCGGGGGCGCCTTTATTGGTGAGACCTTCGCAAAACCCTTCGCGCTGCTCCTTGGCCGCAAGACCTATGACATCTTCGCCGCGCATTGGCCGTACCAGAAAGACGATCCGATCGCCGACCGTTTCAACGCCGTCACCAAATATGTGGCCACCCACCGGCCCGACACGCTGTCGTGGCAAAACAGCCAATCGCTCGGCGACGACGTCGTGGCCACTCTGCGCCGGCTCAAGCAGGAGGACGGCCCCGACCTGCTCATCCAGGGTTCGAGCGAGTTGATCCAGACCTTGCTCGCCAACGACCTGATCGACGAGATCAACCTGCTGACCTTCCCGCTGGTGCTGGGCAAAGGCAAGCGGCTGTTTGGCAGCGGCGCAATCCCGGCGGCTTTGAAGCTGAACCGCTCACAAACATCGACCACCGGCGTCATCATAGCGACCTATGAACGCGCCGGTGAGATCAAGACTGGATCCTTCGCCCAACAACAGCCTTCAGAGGCCGAAATCGAGAGGCGCAAGAACTGGAAATAGGCGACCGCGCATTGCGTTAACAGGGGATGGCCGGGCACCGGCCGTCCCTTTGCAATTTTGCCGATCACGCCGCCTGTTGCCGCCGCGCCAGCCCGTCGCGGATGCAAGCGGCAAATTCCCGCGCCGCCGGCCCGACACCATGCTTCGGCAGGTGCAGATTGATCGAGAAATTCGGCAAGGCTGGAAGCTCCGGATCGGCGGCCAGAATATCAAGGTCGGCCGGCACGGTGGAGGCCAGCCAGGTGGTGACGGCCAGGTCCGAACGCACCGTCGCCGTCGTTGCGTCGAGGTTGCCGTTCTCGAACACGGTCCGCCATTCCAGCCCATGCTCGTTGAGCGCCGCCAGCACCGCCGGGCGGAAGGCGCAGGTGTCGGCCACCATCGAAACCGGCAAAGGCCGCTTGCGCCGGGCTATGCCGCCTTTGGCGCCGACCCAGACCAGCCGGTCGATGGCGAGACATTCGCCGGCGGACGGACCGACCGGTTCCTCGATTACGGCAAGGTCTATCGTGCCAGCTGCCAGGGCCGCCGTAAGCTCCGGCGACGAGGCGCAGACCAGCGAAATCTCGACCTGCGAATAGGTCTCGGCATAGGTCTTCAGCACTGGCGCAAGCATTGTGCCGACAAGGTCGTATGGCACGCCCAACCGCACCTCACCCGCGACCGCGCTGGTCGCCATCTCGGCCCAGATCTCGTCATTCAGGGAGAGCAGGCGCTTGCCCTTACCGAACAGTCGCTCCCCGGAACGGCTCAGTCTCAGGCCGCGCCGGTCGCGCTCGAATAGGCTGCAGCCGAGAACCTCCTCCAGCCGCTTGATCTGCTGGCTGACGGCGCCCTGCGTCAGGTGCAGCGCGTTCGCCGCCGCCGTCATGCTGGCCGTGTCGGCGACGGTGACGAAGGTCCGGATCAGGGCCGTGTCGAGATTGCGGGGCATGGCTTGTATTATACTCTCTAATGCCAAATATGACAAACATTGCATTTACTGATGCACGCTCGTGCTTAGCATGCTGGTTCCCAACAGAGGAAACGGCATGTTTGAGACCATCTTTCCGCTCTTCCTGTTTGCGCTGGTCTCGACTTCCACGCCCGGCATGGCCACGACCTTGTCGACGGCGTCCGGGGCACAGTTCGGCTTTCGCCGCTCTGTTCCGCTGATGGCCGGAAGCGCGGCCGGCCTGGCCACGGTGGCCGCGGCAGGTGCGGCCGGGCTCGCCGGCCTATTGGCGGCGGCTCCGTCCCTGCAGCTGGCGATGAAGATAGCCGGATCGCTCTATCTGATCTGGCTCGCCGTCAAGATCGGCCGCAGCGGCCCACCCAATCTGGACGTGGCCATGGCCAAGCCGAACAGCTTTTTCGGTGGCGCCGGTCTGCAATGGATGAATCCAAAGGGTTGGGCGATGGGATTGGGGGCGGCGGCATCTTTTGCCACACTCGCCAACGGACCGCTGCAGCTTGCCCTGCTGCTCGGCGCGGTCTTCGGCCTGGCAGCCGCGCTGTCACTGTCGGCGTGGTGCGCAGCCGGCACGCTGCTCGCCCGGTTGCTTAGAACCGAGCGGCAGTGGCGCGTGCTCAACGCAGTGCTTGGCCTGCTGCTGGCCGCCTCGATCATTCCGATGTGGCAGCCAGCATAGATGCGCGATGTTCAGGCGCGTCGCCCTGCAGCGTTTCGAGGACATGGTCGGCAAGGAGCTGGCTGCAAGGCTGCGCACGGCGCTGGATGACATCGCCGCGTTGGTATACCGCCGGCAGCGCCATCAGCCTAAGGCCGCATTCGCTAGGAGTCTGTTCGAAAACTCGCTCTGCCGAGGCGGATGGCGTGGTTTTCCGAGAACCGGAGCGCAGCGGACATTTGGGTCCGTGAGCACCGGAAGCGGAGAAAACCGCGTCAGGCGTCCGGCAGAGTAGAGTTTGCAACCAGAGTCCCAGACTTTATTCGGCCGGCATGGCCACCGCCCGGGCGGCCCGGTGGCCGGCCAGCATGACGAAAAGACCCAGGATCGGGAACACTGCTGCGACCAGGCCGAGATCGGCTGGCGCGCCATAGCGCAGCACCGCGCCGCCGACGACGGCGCCCAACGCCACGCCGAGATAGAGCGCCGACCCGTTGAGCGACAGCACGATGGGCGCTGCGTCGGGCGCCAGCCTGATGATGCGGCTGGCCTGCGCCGGCGGGAAGGCCCAGCCGACGATGCCCCACGGCACCGTCATGGCCATCAGCGCCGGTCCGGCGATGCTGTGCGGCAGGAAGGCCGGGATGACCGAAAGCATGACCAGCATGACCGCACTCAGCGCCAGCGACCAGCTGACGGTGCGCGTCGCACCGAAGCGGTCGGCAGCCTGCCCGCCGGCGATGTTGCCGATGACGGCGCCAACGCCGAAGGCAAGCAGCATTCCGGGCAGCGCGATCGGGCTCAAGCCGCCGCCTTCGATGGCTAGCGGCGCGACAAAGGCAAAGACCGTGAAGGCGCCGGTGAGCGCCAGCAGCGTGGTCAGCAGGATCGATGGCACGCCGGGGCGAAGGGTTGCGGCCAGCCGCTGCCTGAGCGGCAGTTTGGTGCCGATGATGCCGCGCGGCAGCCGGTACCACAGGATTGCGCCGGCCAGTGCACCGAGCCCGGCGATGGCAAAGAACGTGCCGCGCCAGCCGGCAACCGTCGCGACAAGCGCGCCGAGCGGTGCGCCGACCGCCACCGCCACCGTAGTGCCGCCGACAACGACGGCAATGGCGCGGGCGCGGTGATGATCATCGACAAGCGCCACGGCCGTCCCCTGCGCAGTCGCCGCAAACAGGCCGGACGACAGCGCCATGACGATGCGCGCGATCAGCAGCAGTTCGAAAGAGGAACTCAGCGCCGCCGCCAGATTGCCCAGCACGAAGAACACCAGCGTCCACAAGATGACGCGCCGCCGGTCCCATTCGCCGGTGAGCGTCGCCAGGATCGGCGTGCCGAGCGCATAGGCGAGCGCGAAGGCGGTGATCAGCGTCCCTGCGAGTGGAACGGAGATGCCGGCATCCCCCGCGATGTCGGGCAACAGGCTGGAGATGACGAATCCTTCGGTCGCGATCGTAAACGACCCGAGCGCAAGCCAGAAGAGGCGCTTGTCCATAGTGAATTCCTTAGTTCAAAAGTTATTGAACAATTGTACATAATGAGGCATGGTGTCAATGAGGCCACCCGAAAATAGCCGAACCCTGCTGACAGCTCTATGTCAGGACAAGGGGGGCTGGAGATAGAAACTGCTTGCATCCACCAAGAGGAGATGCGTTGAAATCGACCCTGATTGCGCTTAGTTCTCCGGCATGACGCTGCCCCACCCCACCGCCGACCAGATCAGCCTGCCGAACGTGCTTGCCGTGCTCGGCGACCCCACGCGGCTGGCCATCGTGCGCTATCTCGCCAGCAAGGAAGGCGTGCCGCTGAATTGCAGCCAGTTCCTCGATCTCGGCTCAAAGACCAATCTCAGTTACCACCTGGCCAAATTGCGCGAGGCCGGCGTCACCCGCACCGAGGTCGTCGGCACCAGCCGGCTGATCACGCTGCGCCGCGACGATCTCAATGCCCGCTTTCCGGGCCTGCTCGATAGCGTCATTGCCGCTGCCGTCGACGACCCAGCTCTGCCCGCGGTCGGCGCGAACGAGATCGAAGTCCGCGCTTAGCCTTGCAGGACTTGGGTTCCTCGCCCCCGCATAGCGGGGGAGAGGGGGCCGCGAAGCGGTCGGAGAGGGGGCCTCCGAAGTCGTACACCAGGGGAAAGTTGTCTAAAGCATTCGAAATCAGGTCGGCGCAGTCCCCCTCTCCGTCTCGGCTTCGCCGAGCCACCTCTCCCCCACTTTCGTGGGGGCGAGGAACCCAAGTCCTGTAGAGTCCGCCGTCTCCCTGCCAGTCATTCGTCAACTCACGGAGCTTCCCATGCGCATTGCCGTTCTCGCCGATATCCACGGCAACATCCTCGCCCTGGACGCCGTGCTCGACGATCTGCGGCAGCGCGGCGGCGCCGATCTTGTAGTCAATCTCGGTGATTGCGTCTCCGGCCCGCTCTGGCCGCGCGAAACCATGGAGCGGCTTGAAGCGCTCGCCCTGCCGACGGTGCGCGGCAACCACGACCGCCGCGTCGCCCGCGACACCGCCGATGCCATGTGGCCGTCCGACCGATATGCGCAGGAACGGCTGACATCGGCCCAGCGCGAGGCACTGTTGACCTTGCCGCTCACGCTGGAGATCGCCCCAGCCGTGACCGCCTTTCATGCCCGACCCGACCATGACGAAAAATACCTGACCGATACGATAGAAGATGGCCGGCTGGTGCGCGCGCCGCTGGCCGCCATCAAGCGGCGGCTGGCCGCGCACGATCCCGCTTGCCGCATCGTGCTGTGTGGCCACAGCCACCGCAGCGAACTGATCCGTGTCCCCGACGGCCCGGTGGTCTTCAATCCGGGCAGCATCGGCTGCCCCGCTTATGGCGACGACACGCCACCGGCGCATGTCTCCGAGCAAGGCTCTCCGCACGCACGCTACGGTATTGTCGAATTGGGTGAGCCGGGCCGCCCCGACCGCTTCGAAGCCATCGCCGTCGACTATGACCATGAGGCGGCGGCGCGGCAGGCCGAACAGGCGGGACGGCCGGAATGGGCCTACGCGCTGCGCACCGGATTTATGTCCGACTGAACGCAACGCGTTCATGCCGCCCGGCTGAGCTTGCGCATGGCGCGGACCGAACACCATTCCCCAGCCGCATTTTCCGGCTTACATAGCGTCATGTCGTCGCTTATAAATTCGTCCTGGAATGCGGTGGCGATTCGGTGCGTGGCCGCGCCTTCGGAAATGCTTCTATCGCCCACGGCCAAAATGATGAGGCGCACAGTTACGCTCCGGACGACGCTGCTGATTGCCGCCCCTCTCCTGCTGACGGCGCTGCTGCCGGCCAGGGCCGAGGAGGCGCCTTTCGTCTCCATCGTGACCGACCTCGCTCCGGGCGATCTCCTGAACGTCCGCGCCACGGCATCGGCGATGGGCAAGATCAAGGCTCGGCTGCCGAATGGCACGAGCGTCAACAATCTCGGCTGCAACGACGTCAATGGCCATCGTTGGTGCAAGGTCGCAGAAATTGACAACCCGCAACTGGCGGGATGGGCTCCCGCGCGCTACCTGAACCCCGAGAATCCGGCGGCCGTTACGGACATCGAAACGACCGGCGAAAATATGACCGCGGCAGCCGGCGACTCGAACCTGGCAATCGCAGATCAGCCACCGCCGGACCTGACGGCGCGCCTGGACGCGACCGGTCGCGAACCCACGATGACTACCGTCGAGGCAATCGGCAGGGCGGCCATCGAGGATGCTTACCGCCTGGCGCTTGCTGCCAGCGAAAATCCTTCGGCCGGCGAGACGCAGGCGCCCGCGGCAGCGGACAAGCGCATCCGCAATCGCGCCGCCAATGCGGCGCCTCCGGCCAACGCGCAAACCGTTGCGCGGCTGCAGCCGCCAGGCAGGCCCGCGCCGGCTCTGGGTGCCCGCAACGAAATTCCTTGCGCGCGCCATGTCGGCCAGCCGATGACCAGCTGCAAGGCAGGCGTTGTCCACACGGGCGACAAAGCCGAGGTCACCGTGACCTGGCCCGATGGCGGCACCCGCGTCATCCGATTCCAGGCCGGTCGGCCCGCTGGCTCGAACGCGTCAGGCGAATTCCGCTACACCCGCGAGGGCAGCCTGAACATCATCCGTGTCGGCGTTTCCGAACGCTTCGAGATTACTGACGCCCTGGCGCTGGGGATTCGTGGCTAAGGGGAATAAGGCAGTAGGGCAGTAGGGCAATATGTTTAAAGGGGGCTCGACCTACTGCCCTACTCGCATTTTAGGGGGTTACATCCGGCAAAACTCTTCCCTATAAGGCCCTCCTAGCCTGATACCAGAATCGCGAGCACAACCGGCCGGGTCTTCCCGTCCGGTTTTTCGTGCAAGCCGCCTGCCAAACGGACCCTCGATATGCCAAGACGCACCGACATCAAGTCGATCCTGATCATCGGGGCCGGCCCCATTGTCATCGGTCAGGCCTGCGAGTTCGACTATTCCGGCACCCAGGCCTGCAAGGCGCTCAAGGAAGAGGGCTTTCGCGTCATCCTGGTCAATTCCAACCCGGCCACCATCATGACCGACCCGGAACTGGCCGACGCCACCTATATCGAGCCAATCACGCCGGAAGTGGTGGCCAAGATCATCGCCAAGGAGCGGCCGGACGCGCTGCTGCCGACCATGGGCGGCCAGACCGCGCTCAACACCGCCCTATCGCTGCGCCGCATGGGCGTGCTCGAGCGCTACAATGTCGAGATGATCGGCGCCGACGCCACCGCAATAGACAAGGCCGAGGACCGGGCGCTGTTTCGCGAGGCGATGAAGAAGATCGGCCTGGAAACGCCAAAATCGATGCTGGCCAACGCCACCGACGTCAAGAACGCCGACCGCAAGACGCACGAGGCCGAACGCGCCGCGCTGAAGGCCGAGAAGCCCGAAAACCTCGATGCTGCGCTCGACGCGCTTGAAACGCGCTGGAACCTCGGCGAGGGCGACCGCAAGCAGCGCTACATCAGCCATGGCATGGCGATCGCCGCACAGGCGCTCGATCATGTCGGCCTGCCCGCCATCATCCGCCCATCCTTCACCATGGGCGGCACCGGCGGCGGCATCGCCTACAACCGCGCCGAATTCTACGAGATCGTCCAGTCCGGCCTCGACGCCTCGCCGACCACCGAAGTGCTGATCGAGGAAAGCGTGCTCGGCTGGAAGGAGTACGAGATGGAGGTTGTCCGCGACAAGGCGGACAACTGCATCATCGTCTGCTCGATCGAGAACATCGACCCGATGGGCGTGCACACCGGCGACTCGATCACCGTCGCCCCTGCCCTGACCTTGACCGACAAGGAATACCAGATGATGCGCAACGCCTCGATCGCGGTGCTGCGCGAGATCGGCGTCGAGACCGGCGGCTCCAACGTTCAGTTCGCCGTCAACCCGGCCGACGGGCGTCTGGTGGTGATCGAGATGAACCCGCGCGTCTCGCGCTCGTCGGCTCTCGCCTCCAAGGCGACCGGATTTCCCATCGCCAAGATCGCGGCAAAGCTCGCCGTCGGCTACACGCTGGACGAGCTTGATAACGACATCACCGGCGGCGCGACGCCGGCCTCGTTCGAGCCGTCGATCGATTACGTCGTCACCAAAATCCCGCGCTTTGCCTTCGAGAAATTCCCTGGCGCCGAGCCGGTGCTGACCACGGCGATGAAGTCGGTCGGCGAGGTCATGGCCATCGGTCGCACTTTTCAGGAATCGCTGCAGAAGGCGCTGCGTGGGCTTGAAACCGGCCTGACGGGTCTGGACGAGATTGAGATCCCCGGCATCGCGCACGGCGCGGCCAGCCACGCTGACGACCGCAACGCCATTCGCGCTGCCCTCGGCACGCCGACGCCCGACCGGCTGCGCATGGTGGCGCAAGCGATCCGCATGGGCACCACGCTGGAAGACGTGCACGCCATGTGCAAGATCGACCCGTGGTTCCTCGAACAGATCGCCGGCATCCTCAACATGGAAGCCCGCATTCGCGAGCACGGCATTCCCGAAGACGCCGCCAATCTGCGCATGCTGAAGGCGATGGGTTTTTCGGATGCCCGCCTCGCGTCCCTGGTCAGGAAAGACGTCGAAGAGGTTCAAAGGATACGCGAAAAGCTCGACGTTCATCCGGTTTACAAGCGCATCGATACTTGCGCCGCCGAGTTCGCCTCGCCGACCGCCTACATGTACTCGACCTATGAGGTGCCGTTCGCCGGCGCGCTCGCCAATGAGGCGCAAGTCTCGTCGCGAAAAAAAGTCGTCATCCTCGGCGGCGGCCCGAACCGCATCGGCCAGGGCATCGAGTTCGACTATTGCTGCTGCCACGCCGCCTTTGCGCTGCGCGACGCCGGCTTCGAGGCGATCATGGTCAACTGCAACCCCGAAACCGTGTCGACCGACTACGACACCTCGGACCGGCTCTATTTCGAGCCGCTGACGCCGGAGGACGTGCTGGAAATCCTGCGCGCCGAACAGGCGTCGGGCGAGCTGGTCGGCGTCATCGTCCAATTCGGCGGCCAGACGCCGCTGAAGCTGGCGGATGCGCTGGAGAAGGCCGGCATCCCGATCCTCGGCACTTCGCCCGACATGATCGATCTGGCCGAAGACCGCGACCGTTTCCAGAAGCTGCTGCACAAGCTCGGCCTCAGCCAGCCGAAGAACGGCATCGCCTATTCGGTCGAGCAGGCCCGCCTCGTCGCCGGCGAGTTGGGCTTCCCGCTGGTGGTGCGCCCGTCCTATGTGCTCGGCGGCCGCGCCATGCAGATCATCCACGACGAGAGCATGCTGCAATCCTACCTGCTCGACACGGTGCCCGGCCTGGTGCCGGAGGACATCAAGCAGAAATACCCCAACGACAAGACAGGCCAGATCAACACGCTCTTGGGCAAGAACCCGCTGCTGTTCGACACCTATCTCAGTGGCGCCATCGAGGTCGATGTCGACTGCCTGTGCGACGGCAAGTCGACCTTCGTCTCCGGCATCCTGGAGCACATTGAGGAGGCCGGCATCCATTCGGGCGACAGCGCCTGCTCGCTGCCGGTGCACTCGCTGCCCTCGGAGCTCGTCGACGAGCTGGAGCGCCAGACGGCCGCACTTGCCCGCGCGCTCAATGTCGGCGGCCTGATGAACGTGCAGTACGCGATCAAGGACGGCACCGTTTACGTGCTCGAGGTCAACCCTCGCGCGTCGCGCACGGTGCCCTTCGTCGCCAAGACCATCGGCCGCCCCATCGCGAAAATTGCCGCCCGCGTCATGGCCGGCGAGAGCCTGGAAGACGCCTTCGCCCATTACGGCGCCATGCCCGACCCAAAAAATCCCGGCCACATCGCGGTCAAGGAAGCAGTGTTCCCGTTCGCCCGTTTCCCCGGCGTCGACATATTGCTCGGGCCGGAAATGCGCTCGACCGGCGAGGTCATGGGCCTCGACCGCGACTTCGCGCTGGCTTTCGCCAAGAGCCAGTTAGGCGCGGGTGTTGATCTCCCCCGCGCGGGCACGCTGTTCGTCTCGGTGCGCGACGAGGACAAGAAGGGCATCCTGCCGGCGGTCAAGCGCCTCGCCGGCCAGGGTTTTAAGGTAATGGCCACCTCGGGCACCGCCCGCTTCCTCGCCGAGAACGGCGTTGTGGCGGAGAAAATAAACAAGGTGCTGGAAGGCCGCCCGCACATCGAGGACGCCATCCGCAACCGCCAGGTGCAGATCGTCTTCAACACCACGGACGGCCAGAAGGCGGTGTCGGACTCGAAATCGCTGCGCCGCGCCACGCTGATGCAGAAGGTGCCGTATTACACGACGCTCTCGGGGGCTGCGGCAGTGGCGGAGGCGATCGCGGCGCTAAGGGCGGGGAACCTGGAAGTGCGCCCGCTGCAAGAATATTTTGCCTGAAGCGATTAGCTGATCTCCCCCCAAGTGGGGGAGATGGCCGGCAGGCCAGAGGGGGGCGCTGTCCCGCCAACGCTGCGATCTCTACAGCACCCTGATCCGTCCAGGGCACGCTGTGCCGACGCCGCTCAGTTGAGAAACCCAATAAACCGCCCCGCGAACAGCACCGACGTCCATAGCACCAGCGACAGCACCGCCAGCACAGGAGCCACCCCGCCGGCCGGCCCGTCACCGCCTTTTGCGCGGCGCATGAAGGTGAGAAAATTGGCGCCGGCGAGGAGTATGAGCGTCATCTTGGTGAGGAAAATCGGCATCGCCGCATACTCCCTCGCCCTGATTGAAAAGAGCAGCGACCCCGTGACAAGCGCGCCGGCGAACGCGGCAAAAGCGGTGCGGCGCAGCAGCGCCACGAATGCCGCCTGCGGCAGCGAGCGGAAGGCGCCGAGGACCCTGAGGTCCATAAGCCAGACGCTGGTCAGGAGCGCGCCGATCGACATGATGTGCAGCGCATTGACTATGGGATAGGCGGCGAATGAGGCCTTCAGTCCCCGCACGAAGGCGAGTTGCTCGATGCCGGCGAGAAACTCGTCCATTCAGGCCGGAGGCACGCGGTCGGGATAGACATCATAGGTCTTGCCGCCGACGATGACGCGCACCGCTTTCATGCGCTTTTCCTGCTCGTCGAGCGAGCGGTTGCCTATCGCGGTCACCTCATCACCGACCTTGGCAACCTCCTCCGTGAAGCCGGCGGCAATGGTTCGCGACGGCGGCGCCATCTCCACCCGCCAGACCTCTCCGTCTGCGTCGACATCCAGCGTGGCGTGCGGATTGCCGATATAGATGGCCGTGATCTTGCCCCGGAGTTCGAAAAAACCGTCCTGGGTCCACGACCAGCCGTGATGGGCATAGGCTGCGGTGGCTGCGGCAAGGATCACTGCTGCTGTCAGCGTGACGTTCCGAATCCCGTTGAAAGGTGACTGCATCGCTCGTCTCCTCGGCTCATCCCGTCAGTATTCGAGAGTAGGTCACGGCGCGGCAACGTCAAATCCCATCGGTGCGAAGGCTCTGGCACGGCGATCGATTGCCAAGGTCGGCGCCGCCCCTCAACCCTCGGGTTCCTCGCCCCCGCTAGAGCGGGGGAGAGGTGGCCGCGAAGCGGTCGGAGAGGGGGCTTCGTAGGGCGAATGCGTTGTAGAAGACTTGGTCACCGTCACGGCAGTCCCCCTCTCCGTCTCGGCTGCGCCGAGCCACCTCTCCCCACATTCGTGGGGGGCGAGGAACCCAAGTCCTGCTCGCGGGGCAGTATGGGCAGCGCCAGCGCTTGAAGCGATTGCCCTGCGGAATGAACGGTCCGGTCTTGCTTATGACATCCATGCGCGCCATGTTCGGCCCCACCCGCTGCCCTTCTTCTCCATTGAACGAAGGTCGGAGACTCACATCTGAACGAGGCAAATGATGAGCAGTATGAGAGACCGTCAGGAAGGCTTCGAAAAGAAGTTTGCGATGGACGAGGACACGAAGTTCAGGGCCATGGCGCGCCGCAACAAGCTGCTCGGCCTATGGGCCGCCGAAAAGCTCGGCAAATCCGGTGAGGACGCCGACGCCTATGCGAAAGAGGTGGTGCGCGCAGACTTCGAAGAGGCCGGGGACGACGACGTGTTGCGCAAGCTACGCGCCGATTTCGACGCGGCGGGCGTCGCCCAGTCGGATGTTCAGATTCGCGGCGTCATGAACGACCTGCTGGCGACGGCGGTCGAGCAGATCAAAGACACCTGATAGCAGTTCCAGCTTAAAGCGCGTCGCGACGCGCTTTAAGCTCTCTTTTATTCGTTTCCCAAAACCGCTGCGCATCTCGGGTCAGGCCCGAGGGCATGCTTTTGGGCGACATGCATTAGCTGTGGGCGGCCACCAGATCCTTTATGCGCTCTTCGTGCATCCGCAGCGTCGGTAGTGTCTTCTTGGCGAATTCCTTCAGCGCCGGGTCTTCGCCCGACTGCGCATAGGTGGAAAACAGCGCCAACGCCTGCTTGTGCGCCTCCGTCTGCAGGACGATGTATTTCGTCTGGAAGGCATCGCCGTCGAGCTTCTTGAGCTCGTCCAGCATCGCCTGATCCTTCGACAACAAAGCCGAGCCGCTCGCTGTCACCGAGGCCGTGATCTGGCTCTGTTCGAGAGCTGCCTTGAAATCCTCGCCAGCCTTGGTGTGATCCTTGATCATCAGCGCGGCGAAATCCTTCACATCGGCGGCGACATTCTTTTGTTCGGCCAGCTTGCTGCTTTCAATCTCGAACCGGTTGGCGCTGGGGACGGTTCTGGAGAAGGTCTCGGTGTCGATCTTGGTCTGGCCGACAGCAGGTATATCGGCCGGCGTGGCGGATTGGGCGAAGGCCGCCGGCGCGCCGGCAAGCAAGGCGACCATGGCAAGCGTGAGATGCGTTTTCACAGGAAATCTCCGGGTTTGTGATCCTCGGAGAGTTCAACGCCACACAAGCGGCGAAGTTGCGCGACGGGGACAGGAATGAGGTGTCGGCGATCCTGCCAACACCCCGCTCGGCGCCGAAAAGGTGCTTGGCTGCCAAGGTCAGTGGCAGCACGCGCCGTCATACTGCAACTGCTCGTTCCAGTTCGGCCGGCCCTCCGGCGTAAAGTCCATCAGGTTCCACAAGGGCTCGCAAGTGCCGATGGCGCGCGGGTCCTGACCGGGTTCGGACGGCGCGAAGCCAAGCTCGGAACTCCAGAAATGGCGGATGCCGTCGGCGTCGCGATGGAATACCGACAGCATCGGCAACTGTGCGCCGTCGTCGGCCTCGGCGTGGTAGTCGCGCTTGAAGCTGTTGCCGGCCGAGGAGAGCAGCCGCATGTTCGTCCAGCCGCGATCGCGGCCAAGCATGATCAGGTTTTCAAGCGCGGTCTTGCCCACCACGGCAAAATTGAAGCCGGCGGCCCCGAGATGGCCGATGGCGCCGTCGAACTGGTCGAGCAGCGCCGTGCAGGACGGGCATGGCTGGTCGGCCCGCGCGAGCTTGGCCGTGCCGCCGCTTGTCGCCACGTCGCGCGTCTCCTGCGGATGGCGCGGAAACATCATCGAGTAGACGATCAGCGTGTCCTTGCCGGGCGAAAACAGCTCCGACAGATTTATGCGGGCCGGCTTGCCGTCGGCGTCAAGTCCATCGAACACATAATCCTGTGGCACCAGCCCGCCCGGCGGCAGTGCGCGGCGGGCGACGGCCACATCCTCCATGGCCCGGCGCAGCTCGATTTCCTTTTGCAGCAGCGTTTCGCGGGCGGCGCGGTATTCAGCGGATTCGTTGGGAAAGGTGATCATCGTCGTCTCCATCTGCCGTGCTTTTGGCGGCGCGCGCCTTAAGCGGCAGCGCACCTTGCCTCTCAAGGACGCATCGCGAAGCAGGGTTCCGACATTCTGCACGCCTAACCCGGCGAAAAGACCTTAACGGCTCCGCCTTCGCCAGCGACAGAGGCTACTGCGGCGGCACTGGGCAGTTCGTGTCGCCCTCCTCGCAGTTGAGATAGTCCTGAAAATCCTTCAGCCGGTCGTTGGTGAGGCTCTCCTTGCAGCCGGCGATAACCAGTGGATAGATGCTGCCTGCCATATCGGGCGGGCCGCCCTGGAAAGCGCATTCGGCATCGCGAAAGGCGACCCAGGCGCGCTGCGCGCCGACCAGCAGCGTCTTCGTCGCAGCGTCGTCCTTCAGCCGGCCCTCGATCTGCCTGTAGGCGTGGTTGAGCTTCTTGTCGGCTTCGGTGAACGACTTGCCGGCGCATTCGTTCATGGCCGCCTGGTCCTGTGCGTCGGCGCAATCGTCGGCACGCGCGACGCTGGCAAGAAGCGGAAGGGCGAGGATCACCAGACCGGTTTTGGCCAAGCCGGTTTTGGAAAGTAAAAGCCGCATCGTGTTTCTCCGGTTTCGGTCGAGACCCCGCCCGCGGCACGAAAGCCGCAGGATCGCAGCTTAACGCCCAAGCGGTTGCCGGCAAGATGCAGCCTGCCGCCTTGGTGGACACTTCGTTTCCGCACAATGCTCGCTGATCGGCTTCGCCAACCGCTCCTCACCCCGCCCAGTCGACTTCGAACATCCCCAGCCGCTCGTAAAGCCTGACCGCGGCAGCATTCTCAACCGTGTTGGTTTTGAGATCGACATGCGCAGCGCCCCGTGCGTGAAAGGCGGTGAAGACGTGCCACATCAGCGCTTCGGCGATGCCTCGGCCGCGCGCCTCGGGGTGGACGGCAAGGTCTTTCACGAACGCTCTCGTCCAGCACAGCGCCGCCCCCGCCAGCCGACCCTTGCTGTCGATAACCAGGAAACACAAGGCAGGGTCGAATTCCGCGTCGCTTGAAATGCGCGGCCACCATTCGTCGAACGGCCCGTCGGCGCCATCGTCGAAGACGGTGGTCAGCAGCGTATGCAACGCGAGCGCGTCGGCGGCCTTGAAGTCGCGCATGACAAAACCTTGCGGCCAGCGCGGCGGGGCGAGCGTATCGTCGAGGATCTTGCGCAGCCTAATGTCGTTCGGCGCCGGCGGGCGCGGCTCAGGCATGGCGTTCAGGCATCGGGCTGCAGACGACGCCGACTGCGGTCGCGGCCTAGGCCGGTTTGTTCCAGCATGCCCTTGCGCTTGGCGTCGTAATAATAGCCGCTCTGGTAGAGCCGATCGGCGCGCTTGGCGTTGCCGCCGGCCACCAGCCAGGCGCCGCGCAGATATTTCACCGCATATTTCAGATTGGTCTCGGCGTCGAACAACCCGCTCGCTGGCCCGTCATAGCCCATGCCGCGCGCCGTCGCATGCTTGATCTGCATCAGCCCCCAATGGCCGCGATTGTAGGCCTTGGGATTGAAGGTGCTCTCGCGCTTGACGACGCGGCGCACCAGATCGACCGGAACCTGATAGAGGACGGCATATTTCTCGATCAGCCGCTCGATCTCGCCGCGCGGTCCCGCGGAATACTCTTTGGCAGGGCTGGTCGAAAGCAGGGCGGACTGATTGTCAGGCAGGGCGTAGGCGACCTGCTGGACGCCTGCCATCATCTTGCCTGTCTCGCCGGTGACCGGCATCGCAACGGCGGCGGTCACATAGACAGGCGCTGTGCCGGCTGGCGCGGCATCGGCCGTCATGGCTGCAGGTGCAGTTGCGGCCAACGGGGTCGGGCCGGCAAAGGCCGCTGGCTGGGCAGGCGTCGCGGCGGGATCGACGGCCAGCGCCGCGGTCTGGACGGGCGTCACGCCGGACGATTCCGGCAGCACCGAAACCGTGTCGGGCAGCGCCAGCGCATAGCCGGCATCGCTACCAGCTGCGGCGGTTTCAGTCAGGGAAGGCACGGCCTTGGTCTGCGCGGTCGAAGTGCAGCCGCTGAGACCGGCCGCAGCGAGCATCACGCCGATCGCGGGAAAGATGATTTTTGCTGGCAAGCCGCGCTCGGGTCCGGTTCGTTTGTTAAGAAGTCCTTACACCAGCGGCTTTCCCTCGGCAATCCGCAGCCAGTTGGGATTTCCAATGGTTTTCGGGTGGCAACAGACCCCTGAAAATGCGATATCCGTTCTCGATATGTACTGGATTGCCATTCGTTCCTTCGGAAAGGAGCACATCATGGAAGACACCTCTCAAGCCATCGCCGGCCACGCCGTCTTCGAAACCGTGATCGGTTTCATGGGCATAGCTTGGAGCGAGACCGGGCTGACGAGGCTTTGCCTGCCCCAGCGCAGCCGCGACGCGGTGGAACGGCGGCTGCTGCGCCATGCCGGCAAAGCCGCGTCGAGCGCCCGACCGCAATGGGTTGCCGAGTTGATCGCGTCGATAAAGGCCTATGCCGCCGGCGAGGACGTCGATTTCTCCGGCGTGCCGGTCGATCTCACCGGTGTCGACGATTTCCGCCTCGCCATCTACCACGCGGCGCGCAAGCTCGCCTTCGGCGAGACCACCACCTATGGCGAACTGGCCAAGCGCGCCGGCCATGCCGGGCTGGCGCGAGAGACGGGCGCCGCACTCGGCGCCAACCCGGTGCCGCTGGTCATCCCTTGCCACCGCATTCTTGCCGCCGGCGGCAAGATCGGCGGTTTTTCAGCGCCGGGCGGCTCGACCACCAAGGAGAAGATGCTGGCGATGGAAGGCGTGCGCGTCGGTCCGCCGCCCCCGGCGCAGGTCTCTTTTGGATTTTGAGGCCGACATTCTAGTTCGGAAAGATGCGCCGGCGGAAATGCCGGTCTGTTTCCACGCGCTTGCACTTGTAGACGATGCAGGAGTTGGTATCGGCGCTCGGCACCGAAGCGCGTGCCCTGACCTCGCCCCTGACCTCGCCCATGTCGCAGAAACTCTGGCTTCGCACATAACGGTCGTAGAGCGGCAGCCCCGGCGTGCGCGTCGACTGATAACGCAGGACAGCGCCGCATCAGCGCCTTTTTCGTGCAGTCTTGTTTTTTGCGGAGAAGCGGACTATATGAGGTCCATTGATATTTCGGCCGATCGATCCGGGCCTCGCGATATTCGCGTTTGCTGACGTCTATCTCCAAAATCTCGATACAAACCGGCTGGACTTCGGTTCAGTCAAGCTAAAGCAAACGTATAAGGACTATCGAAATGGCAACAGGTACGGTCAAGTGGTTTAATTCCACCAAGGGTTTCGGCTTCATTCAGCCTGACAGCGGCGGCGCGGACGTTTTCGTCCACATCTCTGCAGTCGAGCGCGCTGGGCTGTCGACCCTGGTCGAAGGCCAGAAGATCAACTTCGAGATCGAGCAGGACCGCCGCACTGGCAAGTCGTCCGCTGGATCTCTGAGCAAGGCAGCCTGATTTTGCGAATGGCGCGCGCCGGGCGATAGCTCGGGGCGCGCGGCAAGTCACGGATGTACTGACGGTCGCGCGAGAAGCGCGCCGGAGCGAAAAAACCCGACAAGCCGAAGCAGCAGATTGCTGCCGGCCCGGCCAAAGCGCTCCCGATCAGGCTACCAAGCATGGGAAGGCGGGATTTTGTCCCGCCTTTTTGCTGTCCGGATTTTTAGACTTCAACAAATAGCGAAACCACCGGTGCGGCGTCCTTCTCCCCGCCACTATACGGGGAGAAGTGCCCGGCAGGGCGATGAGGGGCAGCGCGAAGCATCAGGATTAGCTACCCGTCGCGGAGCAAGCACGCCATTACGACAGAGGCTGGCGCCGCCCCTCATCTGGCTGCCGCCATCTTCTCCCCGTATAGTGACGGGGAGAAGGACACTTTGTCCGAAGCTTTCGCCAATCGCCAATCTTGCTCAGGAGAACCGGCGAGCAGCATCTTCGATGGATAACTACCCCAGCCACTCCATCGGCACATGCCCAGGATCAGTCTCGACCCGTTTCAGCCAGGCCGCCACCGCCGGATAGGCGTCGAGCTGAAAACCGCCCATCTCGGCCGTATGCGTATAGGCGTAGAGCGCAATGTCGGCGACGCTCAAGGCCTCGCCGGCAAAGAACGCACTGCCCGCCAGATGCTTGTTCATCACGCCGAGCGCCTTGTTGCCGCGCTCCAGCGTAACCGCCAGCCGTTCCGGCGTCGCGTCCTTGGCCCGTTCCGGAAAGGTCAGCAGCGCCTTGCGCACCGCGATATAGGGTTCGTGGCTGTATTGCTCGAAGAACAGCCATTGGTAGGCCAATGCCCGTTCGTATTTGTCGACCGGCAGCAACCGCGTGCCCTCGGCGAGATAGAGCAGAATGGCGTTGGATTCGGCAAGCCGCCGGCCGTCGTCGAGCCCGAGCAGCGGCACCATGGCGTTCGGGTTCTTGGCGACATAGTCCGGCTTGCGCGTGTCGCCGGTGTGCGAGCTGACCTCGACATTGGTGAAAGGGATGCCGAGCTTGGCCATCAACAGGCGCGGCTTGTAGCAATTGCCGCTGTCGATCATTCCATAAAGTATGGTCATTGGTGCTCCCATCGCAGCTCCCCTTCGGCGGAGGCGCCTTTACCGGCAATTATCCCGGCAGCGACGGCTTCATCCAGTGATTTGTTTTGGCGCAAGCATCAGCGCCGCTGATAGATCACCCAAACAACGGCACGACGTTGTTGGTCATGCCAAGCAGCCTGTCGATGGGCAGCGGTTCCTCGTCGAAGACCGTGCCGGCCAGCGCCGGCAGGGCAAGGTAAAAACCCTGCATCAGGTCGACGCCGCCGTCCAGCGCGACGCGCATATGTGTGGCTTGCTCGATGCCTTCGACCAGCACCTTGGCGCCGCGGTCATGCAGCGCCGAGACCAGCGGCCGGAAAAACCGTTCGGCGGCGGCATGGCGGCAGAATTCCGCGAACCAGGTGCCGTCGATCTTGACGATGTCGGGCTGGACAAGGGCGACTCGTTCTTCGGTCGAATGCCCGGTGCCAAAATCGTCGATGGCGATACGGATGCCGTCACGCCGCATCTCGCGCGCCAGGCTGACGAGCACCTTGTCTTCGGCCGCCTGCTCGGTGATCTCGCAGACCAGCATGCCGGGGTACAGGTCGAACTCGGCGAGACGCCTGGTCATCAGCCTGATTTCTGCCAGCGCCCGCCGGGGGTCATCATTGATCAGCGGATTGTAGTTGAAGAACAGGTCGAGCCCGCCGACGCCGATGTTGCGGAAATTCCTGAGATGCAGCACCCGGCACATCGTCTCGACGAACAGGCGATCCGGCACGGGGATGCCCTCGAAGAATACGCGCGGCGCGACCGGCCTGCCGGCGCGGTGCGGCTCGATCAGGCCTTCGACGGCGACGGCCTTCAAAAACCTGCCGCGCGGCGCAAAGATCGGCTGGTAGGCGCTCCTCAGCCGGAACGCGCCATAGACGCCATATTCGATCCCGACTTCGTCGGCAAAGATTGCCTCGCCGACATTGCGCCGCCTGTCGGGCCGCCCGGTCACGGCACCACCTTGCGCCCGAAAGCCCGTTTCGGCCGCGGCGAAGGCGAGACGGTCGCAGGCGCCTCGCCGGCGTCAGGCGCTGTCACCGGCATCTGCCTTTCCTTGCCGAAGACTTGGCTCTCGTTGCCGAAGACGTGAAAGCTGGTCGGTGCAAGCTCCGGGCGCGCCAGCGCGAATCCCTGCACCATCGAGGCTCCCGATTTCTCGGCCAGCTCAAGCTGCCAGCCCTCCTCGATGCCCTCGAACACGGTGCAGATGCCTTGCTGTTCGAAACTTGCCACCATGGCGGTCAGCAGCGCGAAGCCGGCGCCGGACTCCATCAGTTGCATGATCCAATGGGCATCGAATTTGACGATGTCAGGCCTGAGCTCCTTGATCCGGTTGATGTCGGACTCTTCGGCGCCGTAGTCGTCGACGGCAATGCGAAACCCGTTGGCCCTGAGCGCCTCGACGAAATTGTAGAGCGTTTCCTGCGACGCCGATTTTTGCTCGGTCACCTCGCAGACGACGCGGTTCGCATCGATCCCGGCCTCATGCAGGACCAGCCGCATGTCGCGCAGCGCCTTGTCGGCGATGCTGCGATCGGTGAACACCGACGGATCGAAGTTGATGAAGATGGATGCCTCCTGCGGCAGGCAGGCGCCGGCGTTCAAAAGATGCAGCGTCCTTGTCAGCGCCTCGATATGCAGGCGGTCGACCGTCGGACAGGCGTTGAAAAAACTCACCGGCGACTGCGGCTCGGCGTCGTGGAACGGCCGGATCAGGCCCTCGAATCCGGTGATGGACAATTTGCCGTTGCTGAAGGCAAAAATCGGCTGGAAGGCGCTTTGCAACGTATAATTGCCCCAGACACCGCTGGCGGTGCCGTCGTGGTGACGGACGATATGGGCAAGCCCGATGCTGCGCGACACGGTTCCTCCCGTTGCGAGACTGGTGGAATGGGTCGTGATCCAGCCACCCGGTGTTTTACCGCTTGTAAGTGAATTTATTGTTGCCGGATTTGCCAGGGATTTGAGGTCTGGCTCATCCGACAATGCTTGCGCTTGACGGGATGATGCGACATGAGAGACGCCGCGGTCGGACGCACCGCCTGGCCCTACAAGGAGACAACGCCGTCATGGCCTTTCTTGCCGACGCCCTTTCCCGCGTAAAGCCTTCCGCGACCATCGCAGTGACGCAGAAAGCGCGCGAGCTGAAAAATGCCGGCCGTGACGTGATCGGGCTGGGTGCCGGCGAACCGGACTTCGACACGCCGGACAACATCAAGAACGCTGCGATCGAGGCCATCCGCCGCGGCGAGACGAAATATCCTCCTGTTTCCGGCATCGTGCCGCTGCGCGAGGCGATCGCCAAAAAATTCAAGCGCGAGAACAATCTCGATTACCGGCCGGAGCAGACCATCGTCGGCACCGGCGGCAAGCAGATTCTGTTCAATGCCTTCATGGCGACGCTGAACCCCGGCGACGAGGTCATCATTCCGAGGCCGTACTGGGTCAGCTATCCCGAGATGGTAGCGATCTGCGGCGGCACCCCGGCATTTGCCGACACCTCCATCGACAACGGCTTCAAGCTGACGGCGGCGGCGTTGCAAAAGGCGATCACGCCGCGCACCAAATGGCTGTTGATGAACTCGCCGTCGAACCCGTCGGGCGCCGCCTACAGCAAGGCTGAATTGCGCGCTCTGGCCGACGTGCTGCTCGAACACCCCAATGTCTGGGTGCTGACCGACGACATGTACGAGCACCTGATCTATGGCGATTTCGTCTTCACGACCATCGCCGAGGTCGAGCCGAAGCTTTATGAGCGCACACTGACCATGAACGGCGTGTCGAAGGCCTATGCGATGACTGGCTGGCGCATCGGCTATGCGGCCGGGCCGGTAGCGCTGATCAAGGCGATGGACATGATCCAGGGCCAGCAGACCTCCGGCGCCTGCACCATTGCCCAGTGGGCATCGGTGGAGGCGCTGAACGGTCCGCAGGATTTCATTGCGAAAAACAAGGCGATTTTCCAGGCTCGGCGCGATCTCGTCGTGTCGATGCTCAATCAGGCGCGCGGCATCACATGTCCGTCTCCCGAAGGTGCTTTCTACGTCTATCCGTCCTGTTCCCAGTTGATCGGCAAGAAGACCAAAGCCGGCAAGCTGATCGACAGCGACGAAGCCTTCTGCTCGGAACTGCTCGAGGCCGAGGGCGTGGCGGTCGTGTTCGGTTCGGCATTCGGCCTCGGCCCGAACTTCCGCATCTCCTATGCCACGTCGGAGGCGTTGCTCGAAGAGGCCTGCGCGCGCATCCAGCGCTTCACCGCCTCGCTGACCTGATCAGGCGCATCTCGAACACCAAACCCGGCTCGCAACCAGGTTTAGTTTGATCAAAAGCCTCAGCCGCCATACTGCTCGTCTGTCACCGTCTCCAGCCAGTCGGCATGGACGCCGTCGAGCGCCTCCTGCATGGCGATATGGGCCATCGCCGATTTTGGACCGGCGCCGTGCCAATGCTTTTCGTCAGGCGCAAACGAGATGACGTCGCCGGCCCTGATTGCCTGTATCGGCTCGCCCCAGCTTTGCGCGAGGCCAGCGCCTGACACGACATATAGCGTCTGGCCGAGCGGATGCGTATGCCAGTGGGTACGCGCGCCGGGCTCGAAACCGACCATGACGGCGCGTAGCCGCGCCGGCGCTTCCTTCTCGATGATCGGCGTCTGCCACACGCGGCCGGTGAAGTACTTTTCCGGCGCAATGACGGTCGGCACGCTGCCGCAAGCAATGATCTTCATCGTCGCGAGTCCTCAAGCTGATGGCGGATCGGTCGGCGACGACCGCTCCTTTTTGTCGCAGGAAGGGGCACTTTCATCCGATAACCATGATGGCGCAACCGCTTTTGCGGTCGTTCGGCGACGGTTCCTGTCGCGGGATTGATGGGAAGGCCAGGCCCGCATCCGACGGCTTCGCCTGCTCAACATCCGCGACATCAGGCGATCCTCAAATCACCCGATCTGCAAATCACCGATCTGCAAATCACTTGCCCTCCAGGCGAACCCGTGGGACGATGCCTTTGGGTAGGTGGCAAACTGAAAAAAGCCCCGCCCGCGACGGTCGACAGGCCGGCCGCCGCTCCCAGGGAAACGCCTGAGTGGAGGTCTGTCATGGGAACTCGCGCCGGAGGACGACGCACGGGACCGAAATGCATCGCCATAGTCGGTCCCTTTGCAAGCGGTAAGACGACACTTCTCGAAGCCATATTGGCCCGCACGGGCGCCATTCCCCGCCAGAATCCCGTTTCCTCGGGAAACACAGTTTCCGATCATTCGCTCGAGGCACGCGCCCACGCCATGAGCGTTGAGGCGACGTTTGCCACCACCGACTTCATGGGCGAGCAACTCACTTTCGTCGATTGTCCCGGCTCCATCGAATTCTCCTTCGAGGCAGAGCCGGTTCTGGCCGCCTGCGACATCGCCGTGGTCGTCGCCGAAGCCGATGAGAAGAAGATCCCTGCCCTGCAGCTGATCATGCGCAAGCTCGACGATCTCGGCGTGCCGCGCATCATGTTCCTCAACAAGGTCGACAAGGCGATATCAGGCGTGCGCGACACGCTGAAGATGTTGCAGCCCGCGAGCTCGGTGCCTTTGCTGCTGCGCCAGATTCCGCTGCGCAAGGACGGCGTGGTGATCGGCTCGATCGATCTGGCGCTGGAGCGCGCCTACATCTATCGCGAATATGCCGAAAGCGAAGTCGCCCAGATTCCCAGCGACGACAAGGCGCGCGAGCTCGAAGCGCGTTTTTCCATGCTGGAGACGCTCGCCGACCATGATGATCAACTGATGGAGCAGCTGCTCGACGAAATCGAGCCGCCCAAGGACGCCATCTTCGACGACCTGGCCGCCGACTTGCGCGATGGTGCCGTGACGCCGGTGCTGATCGGCACCGCCGAGAAGGGCAATGGTGTGCTGCGGCTGCTGAAAACGATCCGCCACGACGCGCCTGACGTTGAAGCAACACGCAAGCGCCTCGACGCACCCGACGGCAACGCGACCGTGGTCCAGGTAATGAAGTCCATCCACACCGCGCATGGCGGCAAGCTGTCGATCTCGCGCATCCTGTCCGGCCAGCTTGCCGACGCCTCCGAGCTGTTCCTTTCGAATGGTGCGACGGCAAAGGCCTCCGGCATCTACAGAATGCTCGGCAAGGATCAGACCAAGCTCACCTCGGCCCCGGCCGGCGACACGGTCGCGCTCGGCAAGATGGACGAGGTCACGACCGGTCAGACCTTGAGCTCGGTCAAGGGCGGCATCAAGCCCTTGGTCACGCTGACGCCGCCGCAACCGGTCTTTGCTTTTGCGTTGCGACCGAAGGAACGCAAGGACGAGGTCAAGATGTCGGCGGCCATCCATCGCCTTGCCGAAGAAGATCCCTCGCTCAGCGTGCGCCACAATCAGGATTCGGCTGAAACCGTGCTGTCGGGCCATGGCGAAATGCATCTGCGTGTCGTGCGCGAGCGGCTGGAGGGCAAGAACCAGATTCCGGTCGAAGGCCATCCGCCGGCCGTGCCTTACCGCGAGACGATCCGCAAAGCAGCGCAGCAGCGTGGCCGTCACAAGAAGCAGTCGGGCGGCCATGGCCAGTTCGGCGACGTGGTGATCGAGATCAAGCCGCTGCCGCGCGGCTCCGGTTTTCAGTTCACCGACACCATCACCGGCGGCGCCGTGCCGAAAACCTATATCCAGTCGGTCGAGGCCGGCGTGCGCGATTATCTGAAATCGGGCCCGCTCGGCTTTCCAGTGGTCGACGTCGCCGTCAACCTGTCCGACGGCTCCTATCATTCTGTCGATTCGTCGGACATGGCCTTCCAGATGGCGGCAAAACTGGCGATGAAGGAAGGCATGGCCGCCTGCTCGCCGGTGCTGCTTGAACCGATCATGAAGGTGGAAATCGTCACGCCGTCCGACGCGACATCGAAAATCATCGCCCTGATCCCGCAGCGGCGCGGCCAAATCCTCGGCTACGATGCGCGGCCCGGCTGGCCGGGATGGGATGTCGTCGAGGCGACCATGCCGCAGGCCGAGATCGGCGATCTGATCATCGAGCTGCGTTCGGCCACCGCGGGCGTGGCCAGCTATCGTGCCAGCTTCGACCATATGGCCGAACTCACCGGCCGCCTTGCCGACGAGGCGTTGAACGCCAATGGCAAGGCCGCCTGACACTTGAACTTGGCGACGGTCAGGCTGCAGAACACAAGGAAACGGCGTCCGGAATGATCCGGACGCCGTTCTCTTGCGGACCGTCTTCGTGGGAGGCGAAACGGCAGGTCCGCCGCACATGCCGCCAACGCTTGACAGCCTCAGCGGAAGAATGGTTCGGACGCGGTAGCCGCCTGAGCCCGGATCGTCCGAGTGATGCCCCCATCTCCCGCACGAACCACACCGCGTCCTATGATCTGCTTAGTCGATGCTGCGCGCCTGTGACATGTTACCTGAGGTTACATGTCACTGTTACATGACAATTTCGGTCGGCTTTGCGTCGGCAGGGATCGGGATACAAAAAAGCCGGATCAACGAAGATCCGGCTGAGTTTGATTGGAAGTGCCTGTTAAGGCTAACCTCCAGAGGGGAACACTCGAGGGCGCTAATGGGAGGAGAACGCGCCCAGGAGATGATCCATATATGTGCTCATCATGCCCAAGAAACAAGCATCTATTTTGCAACACTCGCATGCAAAATGACACAGGCTGTGGTCTAACCCGTTGCTTAGCCTCGTAGGACCAGAAGAATCGTCGAAATGCGGTGTGCAGTCAGGCGAAACTCATTGCGAAATAGCCAATCAGCGCCGATTTTCGGTCCAGAACGCAGAAAACAACGAATGATGGCGAATCAGGCAGCGCGCGTTTATTTTTGCGGCAACCATGCATCGGCCCGAAAATCGCGACCAAGGAAGCCCCGATGAGGTCCCGTCAGGCGATCGCCGGCAGCGCGCTGTTCTTCATCGCAGCGCCCGGTGTGGTCGCGGGATTGCTGCCCTGGCTGTTGACCGATCGCTATCGTCTGCCATGGTCGACCCTGCCCGGCCTGGTTCCGGTCGGCTGGGTCCTGATTGGCGTCGCAACGGCCTTGCTGCTTCATGCCTTCGCCCGTTTTGCTTTCGAGGGCCTGGGCACGCCCGCTCCGGTCGCGCCAACCGAGCGACTGGTTGTCGGCGGCATCTACCGCCATGTCCGCAACCCGATGTATGTGGCTGTGCTGGCGATCATCCTTGGCCAGGCGCTGCTGTTTTCGAGCGCGGCTCTCGTCGCCTATGCCGCTATCGCCGCCGTCGCCATGGTCTCGTTCGTGAAGTTCCATGAGGAACCGACGCTTGCCCGCCGCTATGGCGCCGAGTACGAGACCTACCGCCATGCCGTTCCAGGCTGGCTGCCCCGCCTGACGCCATGGCGCGGGTGAGTCGGGAAACGGAGCTGCGCCGTTTCGGGTGTGTTGAGATTAGGTCAGGCCGAGTCGAGAATGGTGGGTTCCGAGAACCGGAACGGAGCGGACGTCGGGTCCGTGAGTACCGGAAGCGCAGGTATCGTAAGCCGGCATCACCTGAATATAACCTAGAACGACCAGCTTCGGGCCTTGGCGATGATGAAATCGCGGAAGACATGCAGCTTCGCCTGGTTCTTCATCGCATCGGGATAGGCGAAATAGGTGTCGAAGGACGGCACTTCGGTCTCCGGCAGCAACTGCACCAGCCCTGAGTCCTTGCTGACCACATAGTCGGGCAGCATGGCGATGCCGGCGCCACCCTGTACCGCGCGCTTGATCGACAATATGTCGTTGATCTGAAGCGTCGGCACCCTTTGCCCGCCTTCGAAATCGCCGACCGTTTCCAGCCAGTTCAATTCCGACAGATGCGCCGGCACCGGCACGCCGAAAGTGACGATGCGATGGCTCTTCAACTCGGCGATCGACGCCGGCTTGCCATATTTGTTGACGTAGGAAGGGGCGGCGTAGAGATGGAAATGCACGGTGAACAGGCGGCGCTGTATGAGATCGGGCTGCTGCGGCTGGCGCAGTCGGATCGCGCAGTCCGCCCGGCGCATGGTGAGGTCGAGTTCCTCGTTCGCCAGGATCAACTGCAGGCTGATCTCGGGATAGAGCTCGATGAATTCCTGCACGCGCTCGGTCAGCCAGCCGGCACCGAGCCCAACTGTGGTCGTTACCCTGAGCACGCCGGAAGGCCGATCCTTGGCCTCGGTCAGCCGCGTCTTGATCGTCTCCAGCTTCATCAGCACGTCATGCGCCGTGCGGAATAGCATCTCACCCTGCTCGGTCAGCACTAGGCCGCGGGCATGGCGATTGAACAGCGGCACGCCGACATCATGTTCGAGCGCGCTGACCTGCCGCGAGATCGCCGATTGCGACAGATGCAGTGTCTCGGCGGCATGGGTGAACGACCCAGCTTCCGCCGCAGCATGAAACACGCGTAGCTTGTCCCAGTCCAACGCCATGATGCCCCTCGCTCTGTTTTCTGGCGTCTGAATGAAAAATCAGGCTTTTGCGCGGCTTTCTCGGCCGCTTCCTTACTCCGCCGCTTCGCGGTGAACTTCGATCCCGGCGAGGTACTTTTCCGCCTCGAGCGCGGCCATGCAGCCGAGCCCCGCCGCCGTCACTGCCTGGCGGTAGATGTCGTCGGTGACGTCGCCGGCGGCGAACACACCCGGCACGTCGGTGCAGGTCGAATCCGGCGCCGTCCACAGATAGCCGTTCGGCTTCTGCTTCAGCTTGCCGGCGAACAGCTCGACCGCCGGCGCATGGCCGATCGCGACGAACACGCCGTCGACCGTCAGATGCATCTCCTGGGCGGTCACAACATTGCGCAGCTTCAGTCCTTCCACCGACGGCGGCAGCGGCATCTTGCCGGACTGACCGGTGATCTCGTCGACGACGGTGTCCCAGATGACGCGGACATTGTCCTTCTTGAACAGCCGCTCGCTGAGGATGCGCTCGGCGCGGAAGTCGCTGCGCCGGTGGATGACCGTCACGCTCTTGGCCAGATTGGAAAGGTAAAGCGCCTCCTCCACCGCCGAATTACCGCCGCCGATCACCGCGACATCCTTGCCGCGATAGAAGAAGCCGTCGCAGGTGGCGCAGGCCGATACACCGAAGCCCATGAAAGTCTGTTCACTCGGGATGCCCAGCCATTTCGCCTGCGCACCGGTGGCGATGATCAGTGCGTCGGCGGTATAGGTGGCGCCGGAATCGCCCTTGGCACGGAACGGCCGCACGTTGAGGTCGACCTCGGTGATGATGTCGTTGATGACGTCGGTACCGACATGCTCGGCCTGTTTCAGCATTTGCTCCATCAGCCACGGACCCTGGATCGGATCGGCGAAGCCCGGATAGTTTTCGACATCGGTGGTGATCATCAACTGGCCGCCCTGCTGCAGGCCGGCGACCAGCATCGGCTTCAGCATGGCGCGGGCGGCATAGATTGCCGCCGTATAGCCGGCGGGACCGGAGCCGATGATGAGAACGGGTGCGTGCTTGGACGTCATATCAGGGCTTTCACAACAACCGGACGCCAATGAAGCGTCCGGCACAGGGATCGATTTCGGCCCTAATCTAGGTGTTGCAGACGGCGCCAGCAAGACGACCTGGCCTTCGTCCCCGGAAAGCTTCGGCACAATCAGACGATCCATGAACATCCTGACGCACGATTGCCCGAAAATCACCGGGGATGGAATGGACACCAAAGTGGTTTAATTACAAAATCACGAAAGATTCTTGCGTGAAGCGCCGAAGGTATCCATGCCGCTCAAAGCCGATCTCGATGCCATCGACTGGAAGATCCTGCGCGAGCTTCAGCACGACGGGCGCATGACCAATGTCGAATTGTCCGGCCGCGTCGGCATTTCGGCGCCGCCATGCCTGCGTCGCGTCAGGCGCCTGGAAGAGATCGGCATCATCCGCGGCTATCGCGCCTTGCTCAATGCGCCGGCGCTCGGCCTGGACGTCGTTGCCTTTTGCCTCATCGGCCTACATCACCAGGCCGACGCGGAGCTGAAAACCTTCGCGGAACGCACCCGCGGCTGGCCGATCGTTCGCGATGCCTGGATGGTGTCGGGCGAATCCGACTTTTTGCTGCATTGCGTGGCGAGCGACCTCGGCGCCTTTCAGACCTTCGTCATCGAGGAACTGGCCTCGGCGCCGAATGTCGACACGGTGCGGACGGCACTGACCATCCGTCGCGTCAAGGACGAGGGCCTAGTGGCTTTCAGCGAAGTGAGACCTTAATCCCGGCCGAGCTCGGCGATGGCGTCGCAGAGTTTGCTGTGATCGTTATCGGTCGTCAGGTTGCGCGTCCTGAACATGCCTTCGCCGGAAGTCCGATTGGATCTGCCGTTCACCAGCCAACCCTCGCAGAGCCCGGCTCGCCGCCCGGCTTCCATGTCATCGGCCTTGTCGCCGACGATGATCGATCGGCTGATATCCACGCGCAGCAGATCGCGGGCGCGCAGAAGCATGCCCGGGTTGGGCTTGCGCATCGGATGATCACCTGCCGCCAATTCGCCCGTCCCGCTCGAATGGTAGGCGCAGGCGAGCACCAGATCGATCCGGCAATTCTGCACTTCGAGAAGCGCCAGCAGCCGGGCATTGACCGCTGCGAACTCCGGCCAGCCGAAATAGCCGCGGGCTATGCCTGACTGGTTGGAGACCACGATCGCAGGAACGCCTGCGATGTTAGCCGTTCGGATCACTGGCAGCATCTGCGGCCGCAGCACGATGTCAGCCGGATCGCTGGGATAGCCGCTATCGACATTGATGGTGCCGTCGCGGTCGAGGAACAACGCCGGCGTGCCAGCTGGAAAAACCGGGCTACCGATCCGCTCGACCCACAGGCCCGGCGCTTCGAGCGGGTAATGATCAGACTTCAGGACCGGGCCGGTGTCAGCCATCACAGAGGCGCGCTTCGACCATTTCGCACAGATGATGATAGAGGCACAGATGCCCCTGCTGGATGATCGGTGTCGAGGTCGAGGGCACGTTGAGCAGGATGTCGGAGAGCGGCTTGAGCTTGCCGCCGCTGTCACCGGTCAGGCTGATTACCGTCATGTCCATCATGCGCGCCTGTTCGGCGGCGGCGAGGATGCTGGCCGAGTTGCCGCTGGTCGAGATGGCGAGCAGCACAGCACCCGCGGCGCCATGCGCCTCGACCTGGCGTGAAAACACCGTGTCGAAGCCGTAATCATTGCCCCAGGCGGTCAGCACCGCCGCATTGGCCGGCAGCGCGATGACGTTGTAGGCCTTACGCTCCTTCAGGAAGCGGCCGACCAGTTCGCCGGCGATGTGAATGGCGTCGCTGGCCGAGCCGCCATTGCCGCAGATCAGCAGCGCCTTGCCCTGCGAAAGCGCGGTGACGACGGCGGTAACCGCCCGCTCCATCTCACCGGTGAGGTCGCGCTCGACCATCGCGGTGATCGCGGCCGCCGAGCGGACCAGGTAGTCGTTCAGTTCGGACATGAAAACCTCAGTTTGTGCTGCCGGCGCGCAGCTTGCCGATGGTGCCGGTGGTGCTCTTGCCGGCGACGAGATCGACCAGCACGATGCGGCCTCCCGCCTTTTGCACGATTTCGGCGCCGACCACCTGATCGATCGTATAGTCGGCGCCCTTGACCAGTATGTCGGGCTTCAGCGCCTCGATCAGCGCGAGCGGCGTGTCCTCCTCGAAGACGACGACGGCATCGACCGAGGCAAGTGCGGCCAGCACGCAGGCGCGATCATGCTCGTCGTTGACCGGGCGTCCCGGCCCTTTCAGCCGGCGCACCGAGGCATCGCTGTTGAGGCCGAGAACCAGCCGGTCGCACTGGCTGCGCGCCGCATGCAAAAGGCTGACATGGCCGGCGTGAAGGATATCGAAGCAGCCATTGGTGAAACCGACGCTCAGGCCTTCGTCCTTCCACGTCGCCACCAGCCGTGCGGCGGCAGCAGCATCGAGAATTGCATCCTTGTGGGCAATCGGTCCATGCGAGCGAAACAGCGCGCCGGTGAGTTCTTCGACCGTCAGCCGTGCGGTGCCGCGCTTTCCCACCACCACGCCAGCCGCCGCGTTGGCGATGGCCGCGGCAATGACGCGGTCGGCGCCCGCAGCCAGAGCCAACGCAAACGTAGCGATGACAGTGTCGCCGGCGCCGGAAACGTCGAACACCTCCCGCGCCTGCGTGGCAATGTGGCGGGCAACGTCGGCGTCGACGACGCTCATGCCTTTTTCGCTGCGCGTCGCGACGACGAAATCGAAGCCATGTGCCGAGATCAGCTCACGCGCCGCGGCGACGATCTCGTCATCGGCAAACACCGCGCGTCCGACCGCCTCGCCAAGTTCCTTGCGATTGGGCGTGATCGCCGTCGCCTTGGAATAGCAAGCATAGTCGTGGCCCTTGGGATCGACCAGCACCGGCTTTCCCGCCTCGCGGCAGATCGAGATCAGCTCGTCGGCGACGCCGTCGAGCAACATGCCCTTGCCGTAGTCGGACAGAATGACGATGTCGGCTTGCGCCAGCCCGGCGCGGAAAAGCCGGAGCAGCGTCGCCCGCTCCGCGTCGCCCAGCGGCTTGATCTCCTCTTCGTCGAAGCGCAGCACCTGCTGGTTGAGCGCGCTGAAGCGGCTTTTCGACGAGGTCATCCGGTTGGAGTCCTGCGCGAGACCACCAGTGTCGACGCCAAGCTCGGCGAGCATGCGCATGAGATTGTCGCCGGCCGGATCGGCGCCGATCACCGAAACCGGTATCGCGGCAGCGCCGAGCGAGACGATGTTGGCGACGACATTGCCGGCGCCACCCATCGCCGAGGTTTCGCCACGCCCGCGCAGCACCGGAATGGGCGCTTCAGGCGAAATCCGCTCGATGACGCCGTTGACGAAACGGTCGAGGATGAAGTCGCCGACCACCAGCACGGTGACGTTGCCGAACCGCGAGATGGCGCGGTGAAGCGGTTCGGGAGAAGGCAGGTATTGCTCGCTCATGTCATCTTCGACGTGCAATGAGAGCCGGTCCCGATGCTGTGAAACCGCTGGACTGGCAGGGCTGGTCGTTCATGGCGAAGCCGATATACCGCAATTCGGCTCAGCGCAACGGCAGGCTCCGAACCGACCACAGCCAACGCCGGTTGGCGGATCAACTTTTTCTGCGGGAGCGGGCGCTCCCACCGCCGATTTCGTTAACTGTCAGCGCTGAAGAAAGCGCGCCGGCGCTGTGGCCAGCCTCTGTGTACAGATCGGAAACGGTCATTGGCCCTGCCCTCCGTGCCTGCTTTATCGACAGGCCTGCCAGCCTCCCTTATAAGGGGCGGAATCGGCAAGCAAACCGCAGGTCAGGGTTATCAGCATGATCATCGTCACGGGCGGCGCCGGCATGATCGGCTCAAACATAGTCGCCGCGCTCAATGCCGAAGGGATGAGCGACATTCTCGTCGTCGACGACGTGACCGACGGCCACAAGATCGCCAATCTCGCCGACCTGCAGATCGCCGATTATCTCGACAAGGACGATTTCCTGCCGCGGATAGAGGCCGGGGACCTCGGCCGCATCGAGGCCGTCTTCCACCAGGGCGCCTGCTCGACCACCACCGAGTGGAACGGCAAGTTCATGATGGAGGTGAACTACGCCTATTCGAAGCGGCTGCTGCATGCCTGCCTGGCCTTGCGGCTGCCTTTCCTCTATGCCTCCTCGGCTTCCGTCTACGGCGGCAGCGCCGAGTTTCGCGAGGAGCCGGAATGCGAGCGCCCGCTCAATGTCTATGCCTACTCAAAGAAGCTGTTCGACGACTATATCCGCCGCACCGTCTTCGATACCGATCATTCGCCGGTGGCCGGCCTGCGCTATTTCAACGTCTATGGACCGCGCGAGGCGCACAAGGGCGCCATGGCCTCGGTCGCCTACCATCTGTTCAACCAAGTCGAGCAAGGCCACAACCCAAAGCTGTTCGGCGCCTATGACGGTTTTGGGCCTGGCGAGCAGAGCCGCGACTTCATCCATGTCGGCGACGTCGCCGATATCAATCTATGGTTGTGGAAACGTGGCTCGAGCGGCATCTTCAACTGCGGCACCGGCCGAGCCCAGCCGTTCCGCGCCATTGCCGAAACGGTGATCGGCGCGCTGGGCAAAGGCGAGATCGAGTTCATCGACTTCCCCGATCACCTGAAGGGCAGCTACCAGAGTTTTACGCAAGCTGATATGTCCCGGTTGCGCGCCGCCGGTTACAATGGTCAGTTTCGCACAGTGGAAACCGGCGTCAGAGACTATGTCGAATGGCTGAAAGCCCAACGATCCTGGTGATCGGTCCACGCTGGGTGGGCGACATGGTGATGGCGCAGTGCCTGTTCTCGGCGCTGAGAGAGCTTCACCCAAACGCCGCGATCGACGTGCTGGCCCCGGCATGGGCGGCGCCACTGGTCAAGCGGATGCCCGAAACACGCCGACAGGTCGATCTGCCGCTGAAATCCGGCGCGCTGCAATTCCGCATGCGAAGGCGCTTCGGCCGCCTGCTGCGCGGCCACTACGACATCGCCTATGTCATGCCTGGAAGCTGGAAGTCGGCGCTGGTCCCGTTCTTTGCCCGCATTCCGCGCCGTGTCGGCTACCTCAAGGAAATGCGCTACGGGCTGCTGACCGATATCGTACCCTTGCCCGACGATGCGAAACGGCGCACGGCGCAGGCTTATTTCGGCCTCGCGCAAGGCGGCACGTTCCATGCTCCCAAGCTCGCCGTCGACACAAAGAACCAGGTGGCATTGCTGGGCCGCTTCGGGCTGGAGGCGGAAAAATTCGTCGCGCTGATGCCGGGCGCCGAGTTCGGCCCCGCCAAACGCTGGCCGAGCGAACGCTATGCCGGCCTTGCCCGCGACATGAGGGAAAAAGGTTTTGCGGTCGCGCTGTTCGGGTCGAAGAACGACGCCGACGTAACGGCGGAAATCGCCACGCTTGCACCTGATGTTGTCGACCTCGCCGGCCAGACGCGGCTGGAGGACGCCATCGACCTGATCGCCGCGGCCAGGCTTGCGGTGTCGAACGACAGTGGGCTGATGCATGTTGCGGCCGCGGTCGGCACGCCGATCGTAGCCGTCTACGGCTCGACCTCGCCGCAGAATACGCCGCCGCTCGCCGAGCAGCGCGAACTGGTCTGGCTCGGCCTGTCCTGTTCGCCCTGCCATCGGAAAATCTGCCCGCTCGGCCACCTCAACTGCCTGAACACGCTTGAGGTGGCACAGGTCGCGGCAGCGGCGGAACGGCTGCTGGAAATGCCGGCCGCCGCATGAGGGTGCTCATCGTCAAGACATCCTCGATGGGCGACGTCATCCACAGCTTTCCGGCCGTCGAGGATGCCCGCCGCAAGCGGCCGGACGTGTCGTTCGACTGGTGTGTGGAAGAGGCTTTTGCCGGCATCGTGGCGTTGCATCCGTCGATCGCAACCGTCCACAGCGTGGCAATCCGGCGCTGGCGCACTAGCCTGCTTGGCCGCAGCACATGGCGCCAGGCGGCGAGATTGCGCCGCGCTTTGCGTGATTGCCGCTACGACCTCGTCATCGATGCGCAAGGATTGCTGAAGTCGGCCCTGGTAGCAAAATTGGCTGCGGCACCGATCGCCGGCTTCGACCGGTCGAGCGGTCGCGAGCCTTCGGCGACTTTGTTCTATGTCCGCCGCTATGCTGTGCCGCGTGATCTGCACGCGATAGAACGCACAAGGCGGCTGTTCGGGCTGGCGCTCGGCTATGAACCGGATTTTTCCAGGCTCGAGTCCGGCATCGTGCCGCCGGCCGGCGGTTCGACCTTTGTCGGCGAAAAAACTGCCTTCCTGCTGCACGGCACCAGCCGCGAGAACAAGAAATGGCCGGTCGGCAACTGGATCGAGACTGCCCGGCTTCTCGTGGAAAGAGGAATGACGCCGGCCACCACCTGGTCGAACGACAGGGAAAAGGCGGTTGCCGAGGCGATCGCCCAAGCCATTCCACAGACCGTGCTGGTGCCGAAATCACCGCTTGCCGAGATCGCCGCGATCATCGGCCGGTCGGTGCTGATCATCGGCGCCGATACCGGCCTTACCCACCTTGCCAGTGCCTTCGGCCTGCCGACCGTCGCGGTGTTTGTGGCGACAGAACCCGGCCTGACCGGCCCGCGCGGGCCGTTCTCGTCGACGCTGCTGGCCAAACCCGGCAGTCGTATCGCGCCGCAGGAGGTTTTGGCAGAGGCAGAGAGGCTGCTTGAAAGCCAAGCGCATAGTCAGGCCGGTGCCGGCGAGAATTGATTTGTTCAATCAATTCAATCGGAAAGGTCGGCGCCGCCCCTCATGCGCCTGCCGGCACCTTCTCCCCGTATAGTGACGGGGAGAAGGGGCTGAACGCGAACCTCGGCGCCCGTTCTGCAACGCTGGTGATTAAGCGAAACCCTCTATGACGGCGTCCTTCTCCCCGTCACTATACGGGGAGAAGATGGCGGCAGCCAGATGAGGGGCAGCGCCATTCCTGGATTGGAATAGCGACGTTCAGCACCTCAGATGAACTGCACCTGGACGATCTCATAACCCCGTGCACCGCCTGGCGCGTTGACCTCGATGGCATCGCCGACTTCCTTGCCGATCAGCGCCCGCGCGATCGGTGAGGAGATCGAGATGCGGCCGGACTTCACGTCCGCTTCCTGGTCGCCGACGATCTGGTAGGTCTTCTTCTCTTCCGTGTCCTCGTCGACCAGCACCACGGTCGCGCCGAACTTGACCTTTTCGCCGCTGAGCTTGGTGATGTCGATCACCTCGGCGCGGGCGATAAAATCCTCGAGCTCGTTGACGCGGCCCTCATTGAGGCTCTGCGCCTCTTTCGCCGCGTGGTATTCCGCGTTTTCAGAAAGATCGCCGTGCGAGCGCGCTTCGGAGATTGCTTCGATGATGCGCGGCCGCTCTTCCTGCTGGCGCCAGCGCAGTTCTTCCTTCAATGACGCGAACCCCTCGCCTGTCATCGGGACCTTGTTCATGATGCCTGACCTTTCCTGCCGCCGCCCCCGTGTTCCGGGAGCGACCTTGTCGATGGGTACAAAAAGAAAACGGTCCGGCAGCCTCGGGCTAACGGAACCGTATCACCGCTATTTCCTTCAATATAGCAATCTTCGCGGGTTTTTCACGCCAAAAAATCGGTTTTGAAAAATTCGCCCGCCATTTGCGGAAATGCCGTCACGGCAGCCCGGCTGGCCGGGCGAGCCGCAATAAAAACCGGCTGCGATTGCTCACAGCCGGTGTGGTTCGGGCTTCGAATCAGCCCTTCATGAAACGGTCTATCTGCTCGGACAGCATGCCGTATTCACGAGATCCCTTGCCGGTGCGCTTTTCGATCTCGCGGAGCTGTTCCCGGGCGCCGGCGAGATCGCCGATCTGCAGATGCGCCTCGCCGAGATATTCACGTACCAGCGTGTAATCAGGATCGATGCGCAGCGCTTCCTCATAATAGCCGAGACCGACGGCGATGCGTCCGGAATGGCGGTGCGAATAGCCGAGGTAGTTGAGGATGCGAGGGTCTTGCTTGTCCGCAGCCAGGCTGAGCACGGCAATCGCCTCGTCATAACGTCGGGCCATCGCCAGCGCGCGGCCGGCTTCATAGATGTTGTCGTCGTCCAGCATGCCTTGCTTGGGCGCAACGCATTTCTTCAGCTTCTTGTCCCAGACCATGCCTTTCTTGCACTGCGTGGTCTGGCCACCACCGTTTCCACCGCCTCCACCGCCTCCACCGCCTCCACCTTCACCGGCCGAAAACGCCGGGACAGCAAACAGCGGCAGGGCGGCAACCGCCAGAACCTGGATCAGCAATCGTCTGCGCATCGAACTCTCCTTGAAGCATGACAATGCAAGACTAACGCCGGGCAAAAGCCGTTTCATCCCGGAAAAAAGTCATGGCCAGTGAAAGCTTTTTCAACGATCCGCGCCAGTCGGAAAATAGAAGCGCCGAACAAAACGTGACGAGCGCTGCAAATCCGCTATCATCCAGCAAACGCCAACGGAGTATGCGGAGACGGCCAGTGCAGCGGCGCCTTGAAAAAGAGTGGGAGCTTTCGATCGGTCCCGACACCGTGCGCCTGTTCATCCTCAAGGCGAAGGCGTTGAGCGCCGCCGTCAACGAAGATTATGCCGATGGCGCCGAGCACGAGGTAGAACTCGATGGCGAGGCGCATGACAACCATCATCATGACGGTCTCGTCGAGGAACGTTCCGAAGACCTCACCGAAGAAGAGCTGCGCGAACTGATCAACGACCTCAATGTCGACGAGGCGGCCGAACTCGTCGCACTCGCCTGGGTTGGCCGCGGCGACTATGACGCTTCGGAATGGGCCGACGCGCTGGCGGCCGCGCGCGAGCGCGCCAACAAGCGCACGGCGAAATACCTGCTCGGCATGCCGCTGCTGGCGGACTGGCTGGAGGAAGGGCTGGAAGCGATCGGTGCGTAACACCGCGGTTACCGTTTGTGATCGGCCAAAACTCTCGTTCAGGCAACTTCCCCATTCCCCCGCCGTTAAGGGCGAATGGCGGCGCTGTCCCCTCCTACATCGATCAGATTGACCGGATTGATCAGATTGGCGCTGACTTTGGCGGCGGCGATGCTGTCCGCAGGAGCGGCCCTGGCTCAAGCTCCGGAATTGCCCGATAACGTGCCCGTCCCGGAGCTCAATCAGTCGCAATCAGCGCAAGAAGCCGCACCTGCCGACGTGCCGATCCCCGAGCCGCGCCCTGCCAATGCGCCGGAGCCCGATCAACCCGCGACCGACACGCTGAACCAGCAGAAGTCGGACCAGCATCAGGAAGCCCGGCCGGAGCCGCCGGCGGTCGCTCCGACGCCGACCGAAAAGCCCGCCGAGGCGGAACCACCGGCCGCCGCGCCAAAACCACCGGAGAAGCCGGCGCAAGCGCCGGAGAAAAAAATCCCTCCCGACCCGCGCTCGGCCGCTGTGCCGCAGGAGAAAATGCCGGACGAGGAACTGGCCTGCCGCAGGCGGCTGATGTCGATGGGCGTCGGCTTCGAGGAGCGCAAGGCCGAGCACGATGCGGCGATCGGCTGCTCGATCCCCTATCCGATCGTGCTGAAGACGCTGGGCAAGTCATTGGATATCAACCCCGAAACCGAGCTGAACTGCCAGATGGCCGAGGCCGCCGTGCGCTTCGCGACCGATATCGTCCAGCCGGCGGCCAAGGCCGAGCTCGGCGCCGAACTGAAATCGGTCGGCCAGGCATCCGCTTTCGTCTGCCGACACCGCAATGGCGGCGGGAAATTGTCGGAGCACGCCTTCGGCAACGCGCTCGACATCGCCAGCTTCACGCTTTCGGACGGCAGGAGGATCGACATCCGCCCGGCGCCGCCGGAAAAGGAGGCGAAATTCCTGAACGCAATACGCAAGGCAGCCTGCGGACCGTTCAAGACCGTGCTTGGCCCGGGCAGCGATGCCGATCATTCGCTGCATCTCCATCTCGATCTTGCACCGCGCCGCAACGGCGGCACCTTTTGCCAGTGATATGGTTCCGGACCGACGCGCCGCAATTTGGCCGCAGCCGTAAACGCAGCCGCTGATTTTTCCTTTACTGTTGACGGGTAAGCTCCGTTTCATCTGATCATGACCCCGAAAAGTGGGATGCGGTTTTCGGAGAAAGATCATGATCAAACGATGACATAGAGCCTGATCGGCTCGGGGACCGGGAACCTGCCAATGGCCGGGATATTTCGCGCTGCGTCTGTCGCCGTGCGGCAAGTGAGACGCGCGTGCATGATTGCCGGCGGGCTTGCCATCGCAGCGATCTCGGCCTGCACCACCGGCAGCGTGCTTTCGCTGGAACCGGCCGTCGATGTCGGCAGCCAGACATCAGCTGTCCCAAAGTACGCTGGAATGCAGCGCCTCGTCCCGTCCAACCCTTACATGACCGCCGCCTATCCGCGCATGGACGAGCCGATGGCGCCGACCGAACAGATGCCGGCCAGCGAGGTCGAGTGCCGCCAGGATTTGAAGCGCCTGGGCGTCGTCTACACCGACCTTGCGCCGATCCGCGAAGGCCAGTGCGGCATCGACTATCCGGTCAAGATCTCGGCCATCGGCAGCATCCGGATGCAGCCGGCCGCGACGCTGACCTGCGACATGGCCGCCACCTTCGCCGGCTGGGCCAGGAATGAACTGGTCCCGTCCGCCCGCTGGCGTTATTTCTCCGGCGTCAGGACCATTCGCCAGGGCTCGAGCTATTCCTGCCGCAGGATCGCCGGCGAAGGCACGCTGTCGGAGCACGGCAAGGGCAACGCCCTCGATGTCATGAGCATCGAGCTCGGCAATGGCAAGGAGATCGACGTGCGCAAGCCCGGCCTGTTCGCCTTCCGCACCCGCGGCTTCCTCAACACCGTGCGCGCCGACGGCTGCCAGTATTTCACCACTGTGCTCGGCCCCGGCTACAATTACGACCACCGCAACCATTTCCATTTCGACATCAAGAACCGCAAGAACGGCTACCGCGCCTGCCGCTAGACGGCAGTTTTCCAGCTGCCGAAGCCGTTATCGCTTCGCCATCGTTGTTACCTGCTGTGCGGGATCTTTCGGAACGCTGGAGGGACAGTACCCCCCCTCTGTCCTGCCGGACAGCCCTGCCCGCAAGGGGGGAGATTGGATGCCGCGAATGCTTTCGCCAATCTCCGACCTTGAAGAAGAGACGCCGAGGCGGAAACTGCCGATCTCCCCCCTTGCGGGGGAGATGTCCGGCAGGACAGAGGGGGGTGCGAAGGAACTCGACGGAGGGTGCTCAGTTCTGGGTCGCCGCGCCTTGCGAGGGTGTCATTGTCATGGATCCTCGGGTCTTCGCAACGTCGCTTCGCTCCTGCTCCGCCCGAGAATGACGAAGGCGTGGTAAGCTCTGGCCAGGTAGACTGGGCATTTAGCTTTCGCATGAGCCGACGAAGTCTTCGACGACGCGCAACGATCTGGCTGGTGGCGTTCTGTGCCGGCTATCTCGTGCTCGCCTATTTGGCCGCGCCGGAATTCTGGAGCCTGCGCGACCGCAATTTCCGCACGCAGCGCTTCGAGATGGTGACGCACACGCCGCAAGGCATTGCGGGCGATCCGATCAATGTCGGCCTCGTCGGCACCAAAAAAGAGCTGGTCCATGCCTTCGCCGTCGCCGGATGGGACACGGCCGACGCCCTCACGCTGGAGACCGCGATCGAGATCGGCGAAAGCGTGCTGTTCGATCGGCCCTATCCCGACGCGCCGGTCAGCCGGCTGGTTTTCGAAGGCCGTGCACAGGATCTGGCCTTCGAGAAGCCGGTCGGCGACAGTGCCGACCGGCGTCATCACGTCCGCTTCTGGCAGACCGATGCGACCGGAGACGATGGCCGGCCGCTCTGGCTGGGTGCGGCAAGTTTCGATCGCGGCGTCGGCCTCAGCCACGACACCGGCCAGGTCACCCACCATATCGGTCCCGACATCGACGCCGAGCGCGACTTCCTGGTCGGCGACCTGTCTGCCGCAGGCATGCTGATCTCGACCAGCGAGATATCAGGCATCGGTGCGACAAAGACCGGGCGCAATGGCGGCGGCGATCCCTATTTCACCGATGGCAAGGCAGTGGTGGGCGTGCTGCGGCAGCTGCCGTAGCGAAGACGAACGGCCGGCCGCCGGCTCATCGTCGCCGTGATCGAGCATTTTTCGTCGCCGCCATGGGATGCCGTATGAGATGGTCGCGCCCGCCGGCATGAAAAATGACGGCCGTCTATTTTCGAAGACCGGGCCGCAATGCTATTGACCCCGCATGCTTTACGCTGAAATCGCTATCGTGGTCGTCCTCATCTGCGTGAACGGCCTTCTGGCAATGTCCGAGCTTGCCATTGTCTCGTCACGGCCGGCCCGTCTCAAGGCGATGATCGACCGCGGCGTCAAGGGCGCCGGCCGCGCATTGGCGCTCGGCGCCAATCCCGGCAAATTCCTGTCGTCGGTGCAGATCGGCATCACCCTGGTCGGCGTTCTGTCCGGCGCTTTTTCCGGCGCCACGCTTGGCGATCGGCTGTCCGTGTTCCTGGCATCAACCGGTATTCGGGAAAGTCTTGCCGATCCGATCGGCGTCGGCATCGTCGTCGCCCTCATCACCTACTTCTCGCTGATCATCGGCGAACTGGTGCCCAAGCAGATCGCGTTGCGCGATCCCGAACGCGTCGCCGCCAGGGTTGCTCCGGCGATGACCATCCTCGCCACCGTCTCGGCGCCGCTGGTCTTCCTGCTCGACATTTCCGGCCGCGCCATGCTTTGGCTGCTTGGTCAACGAGGTGAAAGCGAGGAGAAGGTCACCGACGAGGAGATCAAGATGCTGGTCGCCGAGGCCGAGCATCACGGCACCATCGAATCCGACGAGCGGCGCATGATCGCCGGCGTCATGCGGCTCGGCGACCGCGCCGTCCGCGCGGTGATGACGCCGCGCACCGAGGTCGACTGGATCAACCTGCAGTCCGACGACGCGGCGATCCGAAAACTCTTGATGGAGACCCAGCATTCGCGCCTGCCGGCCGGCGATGGCAGTGTCGATGCCATGATCGGCGTCGTCCAGACCCGCGACGTGCTGGCCGCGATGCTCGGCGGTCGCGCGCTCGACCCGCGCCGGCACGTGCGCACCGCTCCCATCGTCCATGACCAGGCCGACGCGCTGGATGTCCTTTCGACGCTCAAGGAGTCCAACGTGCCGATGGCGCTGGTCCATGACGAATACGGCCATTTCGAAGGCATCGTCACCCCGGCTGACATACTGGAAGCCATCACCGGCGTCTTCCGGGCGGACCTCGACGCCGGCGACGAGGAAAACGCCGTCAAGCGTGACGACGGCTCATGGCTTCTCGCCGGCTACATGCAGGCCGACGAGATGGCGGACGTTCTCGGCATCGACCTGCCCGAGAACCGCGACTACGAGACCGTCGCCGGTTACGTGCTGGCGCATCTGCACCATCTGCCGACGACCGGCGAATGCGTCGATGCGCAGGGCTGGCGCTTCGAAGTCGTCGATCTCGACGGCCGCCGCATCGACAAGCTCATCGCCACGCGCCTGCCCGGGGGCCATCGCGAAATCGCGCGGTAGCAGTCAACACAATGTGCCGCGCCGTTGTCGAGGTCCACTTTGACCCTGGGACCCTGAGCGGCCGTCCCGAGACGGAATGGCATCTTGGGAGCGGACGTCACCGAAACGGGACAAAAACCCGCTGCGGCCGCTGAACCGCGAAGGTTTGGATGCCTGATGAGCGACGGCGCAGCCTCAGTTCCAAGTGTGGAGGCAGGCCCTCCAAGATCCATCGCCTTGGCGTCTGAAGATCGTGACGATAGTTCCCTCATAGCGCTGCGTTTCACCGCCTTCGCCCAAAGCGTTAGCCGACCATTTCCCTGTTGCATAGGCAATGTCGCCGACAGCCAGCGCATCGATCATCTCGATGCGATGATCCTTGACTCCAGCTGAGATCAATCCATTCCAGAACTCTTTGATTGCGCTCGTTCCCCTGACGACTGCGTGAGTGGATGGCAACACGATCGCGTCCTGTGTATACAGTGCAGCTACTGCGTCAGCATTGCCGCTGTTGAAGGCCGAATTCCAGCCATCATTTGCCCGCTGAATTTCGTCGCTGATACCTTGTTTATCGCCTTCCCAATCAATTCGCGGCCCGAAGGCCTTCATTCGTTGTTGCGAGCGTCTGTGCTGCTTGCAGGTCAGGCAACGTCAGGCCCTCAGTAAACCCGGAATAAATCAGTGCGAGCCGCTCGCGCGCGCCAGGCGCGGGACAGTCGGCTCGCACGAGGCTCAGTGCAGCACGCAGTTCCCAAAAACGCGCTCCCTGAGCCCGGGCCGTCGCCAGTGCGTCCAAGAGGCGGTCCCTCGAATCTGCGGTTTTGTCCTCCCCAAGTTGCAGCAGTACCTCCCCCTGCAGACGCAGTATCTCGGCCGCAAACCAACGCTCTTTAGTGCGCTCAATCCCTGCTTGCGCTGCTTCGAGCAGAAGGAGTGCAGCATCGTGATCGCCGGCTCTGACCTCGATTTGCGCCTGAAGGGCGATGAAATAAGGAACCATGAATTCTGCGCCAGTCGCGCGCCACTCAGTGAGACCTCGTTGGAGTTCCAGGCGGCCACGATCGAAATCGCCCGCATCGGCGATCGCCCAGGCGCTCAAGATTGTGGCGCCGGCGAGCCACAAGCGGAATCCGGCTTCGCTGGCGATGCGGGTCAATTCTGAACACTGTTCCTGGACGCCCTCGTGATCGCCAATGATCTGGCGGATAACGCCGCCGAAGAATAGCGGCAGCGCGAGGCTGTTGCGATGATCCACACGATGCGCTTCAGCAACCGCCTCGTCGTTGGCCGCCAGAGCCTGATCGGGAAACCCGAGCGGCATTAATGTGCGGGCGAGATAGACCAGGCACACGACCCGCGGATCGAAGGCGTAAACAAACGCCGGCGATCTGTGCGCTCGGGGGTCGTAAAGGGCAAGCGCCTCCTCCAGATGGATCCGGGCGCGGGTGAACTCGCCGGCAGGAAACGCACTGACACCGGCTGCCCGATGAGCAAAAAAGGAGAGCCCGCTATCGTTGTCCGCTTCCGCCAATTCAAGCAGGCGATCCGCGACGCTACGTGCCTCAGTAAATTCGGCAGCATAGATGTGGTAAAGGGATAGGCCGTAAAGCACCGGAAAGAGCTGATGCGTCTCGCCCAACTCTTCACAGAGTTCGCGCGCCCGACCATAGGCCTCTGCTGTTGGAGGTGCGGCGAAGCCATGTGCCGCAACATGCGTGCTGCCAAGCGCCAGCTGAATTGAAAGTTCCCGGCGCGAACGCTCTTCGGATGGGGGTAGCGCCGAAAGCCCGCTCAGGGCGTTGTCGAATCGGGCGAGCGCCTCCGTCAGGACCGAGCGCGAAAGCGCTCGGCGCCCGGCCAGTTCATTGTACTCGACAGCCTTCTCCAAAAGGCCCGCCTGACCAAAGTGGTGAGCAAGCAATTCGGGTTCCGTGGCTACGATTTCGGGGAAGCGCTCCTCGAGAATTAAGGCGATCCGAGCATGCAGCTGCTGACGGCGGCTGTGCAGCAGACTGCTGTACGCCGCATCCTGCACAAGTGCATGTTTGAAGGCATAGCTCGCTTGACTGTCACTGCCACGGCGGAAAACAAGGCCCGACGTGACTAACTGATTCGTTGCGCGCTCAAGTTCCAATTCAGGAAGGCCCGTGGCTGCGGCAAGCAGCTCGTGGGTGAACTCGCGCCCGATCACTGCTGCGACCTGCGCCACGTCCCTGATAGAATCCAAACGGTCGAGGCGGGCCATCAGCGAGTCGTGGAGCGTCGCTGGAACCGCCAGCGGAGGTAGCGGGCCAGCCAGAACCAGCTCTCCATCGCGCATTTGAAGCAGGCCTGATTCAAGGACGACCTTGGTCAGTTCTTCGACAAATAGCGGAACGCCCTCGGTCTTGGACAGAATCTGGTCCAGCACTGCGGCCGGCAACTGCTTGCCCCCTGTCATCGCCGCAATGATAGAGGCCGCCTGGGCGCGGCTGAGCCGATTGAGCGTCAAAAATGTCGCATGCGGGAGACCACTCCAGCGGACTGCGCCTTCCGGTCGCGAAGTTGCAATCAGCAGTACAGGTAGTTGCTGAATCCGGCCTGCGATTTGGTCGAATAGCTCGGCCGAGGTCGGATCTAGAAAATGCGCGTCCTCAAGCAGCATCAGCACTGGTTGGTTGCGGGCAAGAGCCTCTAGTTGCTCGATCAGCAACTCGAACGTGCGCGTCTTCTGTTTTTGCGCCATAAGATCGACCTTGGGATAGCGCCCCTCAGTCGGGATGGACAGCAATGCGGCGATCAGCGGTATTGCCTCGTTTGGGTACTTGGTCGAACCGGCGAGAAGTTGCTCGAGAGAGTCAAGCTGACGGTCGGGCGGGTCGGTCCGCCTTATGTCCCCGGCTCGGAGTAACTGATCCGTGACAGGATAAAGGGCGGTTTCTACGTGATAGGGGGAGCAGTAGTACCGCAGTCGCGTGTGTGCCTCGTCTTTCAAGTGCTCCCGCAGCTCTTGCAGAATACGGGACTTGCCAATGCCAGCCTCGCCGAACAGCTCGACTACTTGTCCTTCACCGGACGCCGCGAGCCGCCACCGGTCGAGCAGCAAGGCGATATCGTGTTCGCGCCCGGCAAGCGGCGCAGATTCGTCTGCATGAAGTGCTTCGAACCGACTCTCTGCGCGGCCCTCTCCAATCACTTTGAATGCGCTGACGGGCGTGTCGAACCCTGCTAGCTTCTGCGGCCGAATGCTGGTCACCTCGAACAGGTTTCCGATAAGTCGATAGGTAAGCTCAGAGATGACTACCGTTCCCGGCTCCGCGATGGCCTGGAGCCGCGCGGCAAGATTGGGGGTTTCTCCCACGACCGCGTTCTCCTGCGCTGACCCGATGCCAATGAGGTCACCTACGACCACCACCCCGGTTGCGATCCCAACCCGAACTGAGAGTTGCTGACCGCCCTTGACGGACAGATCGTTGACAGCGCTCACTACGGCAAGCGCCGCACGGACGGCGCGTTCGGCTTCGTCTTCGTGCGCCTGCGGCCAACCGAAATAGGCCAACGCACCGTCGCCCATGAGCTTCGCGACGTGCCCCTCGAAGCGAAGGACTTCGCCAGCCGTGGTATTCTGGAACTGCCTCAGGAGATCGCGCATCTCCTCGGGGTCAAGCCGCGTCGCGAGCGCCGTAGAACCGACGAGATCCACAAACATGACCGTCAGTTGCCGCCGTTCCGCCTCCCGGGGGCGTCCAGGTTCGCCGAACCGCTCAACCGAAGCCGACATCAGAATTGGTGAGGCCGAAGCCGGCTTCGCCGACACTATCTCCGGCCGGCCTTCCATCGCGGCAATCGCCTCAAGTATTCGCTTGCGGTGGCCAAGCGCGCCAACCCCAATTTCTTTCAGGTCTTCGGCGGTGAGGCGGGGCAGGATTTCGGCATCGATTGCGTTGTCGTCGAAAACCGGAACATATTGCTCCAGGCCCAAGCTCTTGAGCCAAACTGCAACGTTCATTTGGCCTCTCAGGGCCATCGACGCCTCCTTCGGCGGGGAACGAGTTTATCATAATGACATTGCGATAACACGCTCCTTCGTGCATCCACGACGCTGGCGCGACGTGCACGAGCCTCTCGCAGCGGTGCCCTCCGCCTTGGCGCTTCGCGCCGCGCTGGACCTTGGCATCTTCGCCCGGCTCGGTGGCAGCGTGGTGACTGCTGACAGCCTTGGGCTCAAAGTAGCCCGATCGTCTGTCGCGACTCCTCTACGCGCTCGCCAGCATCGGTCTCCTCGAAGTTAGGCGCTGGCGACGGCACGGGGGCATCTGCGAGCATAGCCGGGCGCTTTAGGGAAGCCCCGGAATGCTGCCGCCGGATAAGGTCATGGCGGACCGGCCGCGAGCGCAGTACAGCGCGCTTCCATATCGGCGCGAGCGGTTGCTCAAGGTCGCTGCGTGCGGTCAATAAAGTCAGTCATCAACGCGGCTGCCGCCGCGGCGTGGGTTTCGAGCAGGAAGTGGCCGCCGTCGAAGATGTGCGCTTCCATACGTGGCAGGTCTTGCATCCACGACAGTGTTTCGGCGATGTCGAAGAATGGATCGTGGCGGCCCCACAGCATGAGCGCCGGCGGTTGTCGCGTTTCGATATAGTCGGCGATGAGACTGAAGCGAGCGGCATGGTTGGCGTAGTCGGCGAGGAGCGCGCGTTGTGTTTCCATGCCGCCGGGCTGATTCATCACCCTCCAGTCCTCGGTCCAGGGTTCGCCTTTGATCCGGGCGGCGGCATCCTCCGGCAAGCCGCCCAAATATTGCTTGCGGGTGCCTTCCAGGGTCAAAAACGCGGTAGCCTCCCTTTCGTTCTCTTCCGTCGGATTTGACCAGAATTCGAACGTGGCTTGCCATTGCGGCCCGAACCCTGTGCGGTGTGCGTTGGCGCTCTGAATGATGAGGCCGCAGACGAGGTCCGGGGTTTGCATGGCGAGCTCAAGACCTACAGGCGCGCCCCAATCGTGCAGGTAGATGAAGCGCCGATCGATCGCGAGATGCCTTAGGAGCTCTTTGATTGCGCCGCTGAACGCTTCGAACGAGGGCGCGGGCAACGGCGCCGATTGGCCGTAGCCAGGCAAGTCGGGGGCGACGACGAAGGCGACTTGCGCAAGGCCGGGAATGATGCCCTGAAAAGTGCGCGACGAGCTCGGGAAGCCGTGCAGGAGCAGCAGCGCGGGATTGGACGCATCACCCGCGGTGATGAAGGAAAGCTCGGTCCCGCCGGACAGGCGCAGCCGCTGTTTTTTGGGGGACGTCATGCCTGCACTCCTCGCACTGGTCCGGGATGGGCTCGATCAGGGTGCATCTCCTGTGTTTCCTTGATGAACTCGAGCATCAGGGAGAGCGCTGGTTCGGCGTGCGTCTCAAGCAGGAAATGCCCGCCGTCGAAAACATGCGCTTCCATGCGCGGCAGATCCTGCATCCAGGACAGCGTTTCGGCGATATCGAAATAGGGGTCGTGACGGCCCCACAGCATGAGCGCCGGCGGTTGCCATTGCGTCAAATAGGCGGCGATCGTATCGAAACGCGCGGCATGGCTTTGGTAGTCGCCGATAAGCGCGCGGTGGGTCTCCATGCGGCCGGGAAGATTCATCACCCGCCAGTCCTCGGCCCAGGGTTCGCCCCTGATCCTGGCGGCGACATCCTCTGGCAGGCCGCCGGTATATTGCTCGCGCGTGAATTCGAAGGTCAGGTCGGGGGTCGCGGCCGCTTCGTTCTCTCTTGTCGGTTCTGACCAGAATTTTAGCACGGCATCCCAAACGGGACCAAAGCCGGTTCGATGCGCGTTTGCGTTCTGGATGATGAGACCCGAAACCAGCTCGGGCGCCTGCGTGGCAATCTGCAGACCCACGGCGGCGCCCCAGTCATGAATGTGGATGAAGCGGCGCCCGATCGCGAGGTGGGTCAGCAATTCGGAAATCGCCTCGCTGATCGCGGCGAAGGAGGGTGTCGGCGGGACACCGGACTGGCCATGGCCCGGGAGGTCGGGCGCGATCACATAGGCTGCGTCCGCCAGACCAGGAATCACATCGCGGAATGCACGTGCGGAGCTGGGAAACCCATGCAGGAGGAGCAAAGCCGGGTTGGATGGATCGCCCGCAGTGACGTAGGCAAGCTCGGTTCCACCGGAGAGACGCATTTGGCGGGGGGCAGGCAGTCTCATGTCAGGATTCCTTTTTGCCGTCCGGAGATGGAGTTAAGTCCAAACCAGTGGCGCGAGTTCCGCATGTCGCCGACAGCCTTGGCCGGCGAGACGCGGGGGGTATTGCGGCCGAAAACGTTCGCTGCAAGCGGCTGGAAACCCGTGATCCGTTTCGGCCGTCGCTACTCGGCCGAGGATCAGCGGCCGGCTGGTGTTGCGACAACGCGCTCTATCGCCGTCGCCAGGGAGATCGTGCCGCGCCGCTGCTCGCTGCTGTCCTGTCGCGTTAACAGGCCGTTGGCGATTCCCTCATACATACCGAGCAGCGCGTCTGCCACCTCGCCCGGCACGCCTTCCTCGGCAAGCAGTGCGGCGCGTTGCTTCGGCGCAACAAGCACAGGCGTTACCGGCCGGCCGAGAACGTCGGCGAAGGCCGATGCCACGTCGCCGGCGCTCCAGTCTTCCGGTCCGCCCAGCTCCACGATCCGCTTGCCCGTCCATTCCTCGCACAGCACGGTCGCTGCCGCGCGCCCGACATCGATCGTGCTCACCATCGGGATTTTCTGCGCGGGCTCGATAAAGGTCGGCAGTATGCCTTGCGACAGGACCGGTTGCGCCACCTCGCTCCAGGTTTCGACAAAATACCCCGACCGCAGGAAAGCGGTGGCCGGTGCCACGCCGTCGAGCAGCGCCTCGAACCGGTTGAGGGTGGCGATGACGCCGGTGCCGGAGGCATGCTGCGCTCCGATGGACGACAGGACGACGGCCTTTGGCAGACCTGCACGCCGTGCCGCATCGGCAAGCGCGGCGCCGGTTTCTTCCGTGCGCTGATAAGGATCACCGCTCACCGGCGGCGGGTTGAGCAGGAACGCGGCCCGCGCGGCCGTCAGCGCATCGGCCATGGCGCCGGCATCGTCGACGCTGGCGACCGCCACTTCGGCGCCGAGGGCGGTCCATTTCTCACTCTGTTCCTTGCGACGCAGGACGACACGCACGGCTTCGCCGCCTGCGATCAGGGCGCGCGACCTCGCCGCCGGCCCGTCCGTTTGCTCCAAGCACGACATACATCACTTCTTCTCCTTCAGTTCGCTTGACCGTCATCTCGCTTGAGGGGAAACAATAGGCGCAGGCTTTTCATGCGTCCAATGCATGGTGTATATAGTCGCCATGCGCGAAGTGGATTTACGCCGGATCGACCTGAACCTGCTGGTGGCGCTCGAAGCGCTGCTGGACGAGAAGAACGTCACCCGTGCCGCAAGCCGGCTTGGCATGAGCCAGCCCGCCGCGAGCCGGGCGCTCGGCCGATTGCGCGCGCTGTTTTCAGACGCGCTGCTGGTCGATGGTCCGGGCGGCTACGTCCTCAGCGCCCGTGCCGAAGAGGTGCGCCCCGTGCTGCGCGGCATCTTGGCGGGTGTGAGGGAGATGGTGGCGGCGAACGCGTTCGCTCCCGCCACGGCCACCGGCCGGATCCGGCTGCTGATGCCCGATCTCCAGGCCGCTGTGCTCGCGCCGCATCTGCTTGCCCGCCTTGGACGCGAGGCGCCGTCCCTCGATCTCGATATTGTCGCGCCGGGCACGGACGCGGTCGAAGCGCTGGAGCAGGGTATCGCCGATGCGATGGTGGCGCTGGTCGACGAAGCCCCGGCCGGCATCCGTCGGCGCGGTCTTTATGACGAGAAGCTCGTGACGCTGATGCGTGCGGAGCACCCAGCGCTCGCCCGAAAGCTGACGCTCGACGCTTTTCTGGAGCTTGAGCATATCGTGGTGAGCGTCACCGGCGTCGGGCCTGCGCCTGTCGACGAGGTGCTTGCCCGCATCGGGCGAACGCGGCGGGTGAAGCTGCGCGTGCAAAACTTCTTCGCGGCGGTCGAGATCGCCGCTCGCTCCGACCTCGTCATGACCCTGCCGTCGAGCCTGGCGCGAGCGGCCGCCAACATGAAGCGCTTCGTATCGTTGCCGCCGCCCCTCGATCTTGGCAGCTTCACGATGAGCCTCGTCTGGCACGCGCGCCAGCAGGACGCGCCCAGGCACAGATGGCTAAGGCGCGCCATTGTCGCGGCGGCGGCGGATATGTCATCGGCGATTGACGTTGGAAACTGAGGCCGCAAAGCGGCTCTCTGGAGCACAACGCCATGACGGCCATTGGAGGGTCAGCAATCACATCAACGGCAGGAAGATGTCAGTGATGGGCTCGTGCTCGGGAACCATCGGAAATCTGCCAGCTTGCCAGCCAGCTCGCTCGGCTGTTCTTGCTGAACACCCCCGTCCACATCGATGCGGAGCCGTTGGCGGTGAAGCACCGCTACTCCGGCCGGTGGTTCAGACCGGCAGGCGGAACTGTTTGCGCAAGCTCTTGTCGAACATCTCTGCGGGGGCGAAGCGGCGCAGAATGCTGACCTGGCGCGCTGCCTTGCCGGCGGTATAGCGACGCCGCGGGCGGACATCGGTCGCCGCCTTGACCACCACATCCGCCACCACTTCCGGCGGATCGGCTTTAGGCATCACATCGCCCAGCAGCGCCTTGAACCCGGCGCGCGCCCGATCGTATTCTTTCAACACCGAATCCGGCTCAATCCCGTTCTGGTCGAAAACGGTACGCACGAATGCCGGCTCGATGACCGAGACGCGAATATCGAAAGCACGAACCTCGTGATCAAGCGATTCCGAATAGCCCTCAAGCGCGTGCTTGACCGCAGAGTAATGAGCTGAGTATGGCGCCGGCACCAATCCCAGAATCGAGCCGATATTGATGATGCGCCCTGCGCCGCGCCGCCGCATCGACGGCAACACCGCATTGATCATGCGGATGACGCCGAACAGATTGACGTCGAACAGCGCCTGCACCTGTGCGACCGAGGATTCCTCGGCACCGCCAAGCAAACCGACGCCGGCATTGTTGACTAGGAGGTCGATCCGCCCGGTCTGCGCCAGCACGGTCGAAACGAGGGCGCCGACAGAAGCGCCATCGGTCACGTCGCAAACCAGCATGGTCACCCCGTCGGGGCCGTTGCCGACAGGGCGGCGACTTGTCCCGAAGACGGTGAATCCTGCCCGCGCCAGCGCCTCGGCGCTGGCGTGGCCGATGCCCGAGGACGCTCCGGTCACAACAGCGGTTTTTTCGGAATTCGCATTCATTTCGTGCTCCAAATCGTGAGGGCCAGACTTCTTCTCGCCGGTTGAATTATGATCATAATATCATATTATGCTCATAATGCAATAGCATAAGGGAATGGCAGTCATGCGCAACGAAAAGGGCCGAAAGAACGCGTCGCGTGTCCCGGTCATGGAAGTTGCTGACCCATCTGCGTCAGGACGAAGTGGCGTCCTGACGTGTAGGTTGGGAACAATCGCCACTACAGAATTTGCAGGGCGAGTGATCAGCCCGCCGGCTGGCCGCTGGTCGTCGAAGGGATGCGGGCGACGACCTTGATCTCGAAATCGAAGCCGGCAAGCCAGTTGACGCCCACTGCCGTCCAGTTCGGATAGGGCTGTCCACCGATCTCTTCCGCCCGGACGGCCAGCACCGTTTCGATCTGTTGGTCCGAGTTGGTGTGGAAGGTGGTGACGTCGACAACGTCGTCGAAGCTGCACCCGGCGGCGGCCAGGACCGCGCGCAGATTGGCAAAGGCCCGCCGAACCTGATCCTCGAATGCGGGCTCGGGCGAGCCGTCCTCACGGCTGCCGACCTGACCCGAGACGAAGAGAAGATCGCCGGAGCGAATGGCCGCGGAATATCGATGAATATCGTACAACGCGTGGCGTTTGGCCGGATAGATGGCGTCACGTGCAGGCATTTCGTGTTCCTTTCTGTCTTGATAACGGGAGCGGACCGGCAGCCGCCGGAGCCGCCGAGTTGATACAGGCAGGAGATAAGGCAATCGCATTGCGCGCATTAGCCATTGAAATCGGCATGATATGATGCAAAATCCCCATCAATGCCCCGCCCGTCGCTCAACGATCTCACCGCCTTCGTCGCCGTTGCCACGCACCGCAGCTTCCGCCGCGCAGCCGACGAGATCGGCACGGCCCCTTCCACATTGAGCCACGCGATGCGTGCGCTCGAGGAGCGCATGGGCGTGCGCCTGCTCAACCGCACCACACGCAGCGTCTCGCCGACGGAAGCCGGGTTCCGGTTGCTCGGCCGCCTTCAGCCGGCGCTCGCCTCGCTGGACGAGGCGCTCGACAGCGTCGCCGGGTTCCGGGGCAATGTCGCGGGCACGGTCCGCATCAACGCACCGCGACTGGTGGCCGGGCTTCTCGTTCGCGGGGTTCTTCCGCGGATGGCGGAGAGCCATCCGGACGTGACCGTGGACATCGTCGTCGAGGGGCGGCTCATCGACGTCGTATCCAGCGGGTTCGATGCCGGCGTGCGCCTCCTTGGATCGGTCCCCAAGGACATGATCGCCGTGCCGCTTGCACGCCGGTTGAGGTTCATCTGTGTCGCATCGCCCGCCTACCTCGATCGTTTTGGCGACCCGGGAACCCCCGAGGAATTGCAACGCCACCATTGCATCGGCCACCGTATGCCGAGCGGCAAGCTTTACCGATGGGAGTTCGAACGCGCCGGCCAGGAACTCGTGATCGAGGCAAACGGCCCCATCGTTCTCGACGACGAGGAGCTGATGGTCGAAGCCGCAATTGAGGATCTGGGCGTCGCCTACGTGGCCGATTGGGCCGCCGAGGCGGCCTTGTCCGACGGCCGGCTGCGCAAGGTCCTGACCGCGTGGATGCCCGCTCCGGAAAAAGTTGCGGTTTACTATCCCGGACATCGAGCCGTACCGCCCGCACTGCGCGCCTTTCTCGATGTCGTCAAAGAGCTGCCTTGCGGGAGGTCCTCATGAGAAGTCTTCGATCGACGTTGAGACGGATTCAAATCATGGCCCACCGTCCCTGCGGGCAAACCGTCAGCCGAATACAAGCTCCGGCAGAACCGCTTCCCAGACATCTCGGTGAAGGTGCACCCGGAACTCTTCCTCATTATCGGACTTGCGCCAGCGCACGATGGCGCCGACCTCGCCGCGCAGGAAGCTGAGGCCTTCGGACGGCGACCAGCTTCTGGCCATGCGTCCGAGGGCCTGCCCTTGTTTGTCCTGTATCATCCAGAGCAGGCCATCGCGCACGATCTGGACGGGATCTCCTACCTTCGCCGCCGAGATGGCGGCGAGCGAGGGATGGCCCGGCCTGAGACGCCCTGCCCATGACAGGTCCACTGTCCTAAGGTTCGGCACCTGGTACAGCGCGGTCGCAAGAGCGACGCCGTCGGCGACAGCCGGCGCGGCTCGGCGCAGCACATGCTCTTCGTCCTGCTGGACGAACGGATGCTGACCTTGAGCAATGATCGCGAGGCTGCGTCGCGCCCGGGTCATGGCGACATAGAACAGGCGGCGCGGCGCATCAGGGTCCTCGCCTTTGGAAGGCTTGTCCCAACCGCCATTCAGGATGACGACATCCTCGAATTCCAGGCCTTTCGATCGATGCGCCGTCAGCAGCAGCAGCGCACGCTGATCGCTGCGGGCATCATAGGCCCACTCAGCGAACCACTCGACAAGGTCCGGCACGGGCATGGTCTTGTTCGCAAGCTCCTTTGCAAGCGCGGCGATGCCTTCGGCGATCAGGTCCGTCCAGCGGTTGGACGGTATCGCGTTCAGCATATCCACCAGATCACGGACGGCCAGCAGACGGGTATTGTCGCGGCGCAGTGTGTCGATGAACTGCTGCATCTCGCGCAGGCGCCAGATGCTAGGCAGGCTCTCGTTTGCCATCTCCACTGGGATGCCAAGCGTTTCGGCATAAGCCCGCACCGAAGCCAGCCGCCGCCAGTCGCGCGCGATGATCGCGGCGCGCGACCAGCTCCACTCCGGATCAAGGCGCGAAAGCCGGACGAGTTCATCCACCGCGGCCATGGCCTGCGCCACGTCACCGGCCCGGCAGTCCAGCACATGCACTCGCCCTTGCGCAACCGGATCGAGCGCCGCCATGTCTCCGCCGGGCGGCGCTACGCTGCGCTTGCGATCTATGACAATGTCGTGTCCCGCTTTCATGCGGTCAGCGGCGGGCGCAATGACTGTGTTGGCCGCCGCAATGATATGTCCCGTCGAACGGTAATTCTCGACCAGAAATTGCGGTCGTGCACGATAGTCGGCCTCGAACTGCCGGATGAAGCGGATGGACGCACCGGCGAAGGCGTAGATGTTCTGATCGTCATCGCCCACCGCAAAAAGGCTGAGCCGAAGCTCCGGATCGTCCAGGGAGCGGCCCGCAACGGCCGAGATCAGCGCGTATTCCTCAGGGCCGATGTCCTGATACTCGTCCACCAGAATCCAGCGATAACCCTGGATCAGGGTATCGCGTTGTGCCTCCGCCTCGGGCTTGCTGAGCCCTTCGCCGTTCAACTGACGCACGGCCTCCATGACGATCCCGTCGAAGTCGTGCGTCGTCTCGTTCGCACTTCCGGCAAAGCTCGCCCCCACCAGCCGCATGGCGAGGGCGTGGCATGTGGATATGGTCACCGCATTCGCGTCATCGCCGATCAGGTGGCGGAGCCGAATGCGTATCTCGGCGGCGGCATGACGGTTGTAAGTCAGCACGAGGATGCCGCGCGGATCCTCGCGACGGACCCGGATGAGATAGGCGATGCGGTGCACCAGAACGCGCGTCTTGCCCGAACCCGGTCCTGCCAGGACCAGGACGCTGGTCTTTTCGCGGTCATCGGCGACGATCTCTTGCTGAACTGGGTTCTTCAGTGCCTCAACGATCGCTTTCCAGGAGGTGCCGGTGGTTTGACGCCGGATCTCGCCGCCCTTGCCGGGCATCCAGCGGCGCAGGAAGGCGTCGCGCTCGAGCACGAAGTAGTCCTCGGACAGCCGCAGCGCCTGATCCATCGCGGCAAGGCCCTTTTCGGCATAGGCCGCCATCACATGGGTCTGGATCGTCTGCTCGGCGTAGTGTTCCTCGAGGGCTACAAAATCCTTCGCGGTGAACTGGCCGCCCGAAGGGTTCAGATGGACCGTCATCGCCGGCCGAAAGATCGTCAGCCCCTTGCCTAGCGTCACCACCTCCTGCTCGTGCAGCCACAGAAGTGCGCGGTCCATCAGCTTGGTCATGTCCTGAATGCCGCCGCCGCGCAGCAGGGCGTCTCCGGTCAGGGTGGCGAGCAGATCGCCCATCGTGGTTTGGACCTGGATGTCCTTGCCGCGGCTGCCAATCGGCAGCTCGCCCAAAAGATGCCCCAGCAACAGTTCGGCGCCCTGCTGCCGCAGGCTTGCCGTCTGTTCCAGTGCCTGCCAGGTCCGTTGCAGTGTCACCATCAATGTGTTGCGCGAAGCCTTGCGCAGCCGCAGATTGCCCTTGCCACCATCCTGATCGCGCCCGTCACGGCCCATGCTGCGCAGCAGCTTTTCCACGATGTCTGGTCGCACTGCGCTGTGCCCCTGATTGCGGAGCGCCTGACAGGTTTCGGCCAGATGCAGGGGAATGCCTCCGGCACCCTCTGCATCGGGGGCGGCCTCGCGCATCAGGGTGATCAGCGCGGTTTCAAGCCGTGCGGCGTGTCCCAGCCGCTGCTGCGAATGCCCCTCGACGGCGACGTGGACAAAGACTGTGACCGTCACGTCATTGCGGGCCACCCCGAGCGCCTCGAGATCGGCCATTGCCTTGATCAGCATGCCGCCTGTCAATCCGCTGATCCCGGCCAGCTCATCGGTGGAAATCCCCTGATCGGGGGGCGCGTTCATCAGGTGGCGGGTGATATCCAGAAGCTGCTTGCGACGGGTGCCGGTGATCACGGCCTTGGCCAGGATCGCCTCGACTTCTTCCAGATTGCGGATTCTAAGGGATGAGGGAAAGACCTGCACTCGGTTTTCGTCGCGGCTCAGGAGCGTGGCCTCTTCCAGCCAGGACACAGCGGTTTTCACTCTCGTGTCGTTGGTGGCGCTGTCGCGCTCGAACTCCTGATCGCGTTCGGCTCGCACGACTTCGCCTGGGGTGGCGACCACGGTGCCGGTCTTCTTCGTCCGGTCGTCCAGCCGCCGCAGAGCCTTAAGGATGGCACCGATTTCGTGCCGGGCCAGGCGCGAGCGCGCCGAAAGCGAGAACTGGCGCTCGACATCCTCGCCGGCGAACAGCAGGACGCAATTGGCATGCGCGCGATCGCGGCCCGCTCGGCCGGCTTCCTGCAGGTAATTCTCCAATGATCCGGGAATATCGGCATGCACCACCAGCCGGATATCGGGCTTGTCGATCCCCATGCCGAAAGCGTTGGTCGCGGCGATGATGCGCAGTTCGCCGATACGGAAGCGTTCCTGAATGTCGCGCTTTTCCTCGGGCGTCAGACCGGCGTGAAACCGTCCCGCCGACAGACCCTGCTGTTTGAGGAAATCGGCGACGCGTTGCGTCTCGCTGCGGGTGGCACAGTAGACCACCGCGCCCGAAGCGCCGTCCTGTGGCAGCTTGGCCTCGATGACGTCGAGGATATCGGCCAGCTTGGTGCCGGGCTGCGTCGGCCGGACCTCGAAGCTGAGATTGGTGCGCACCGCGCCGCCGTCCAGCAGCATCAGTTCGCGCTCCAGACGTGATTGGAAATGGTCGCGGATGTCGCGCACCACTTCGGGCTTGGCGGTGGCGGTCAGACAAAGCACCGGGGCAGCAGCTTCATCCCCTGCGGATTCCTTGATGAAGCGGCTGATATAGCGGTAGTCGGGCCGAAAATCGTGGCCCCATTTCGACACGCAATGCGCCTCGTCCAGCACCCAGAGTCCGATTTCACGTTGTGCCAGAACCGAGCGGACCGAGTTGCTGCGCAATTGCTCGGGCGAGATCAGCAGCATTGCCGCCTCGCCCATACGCACTCGGTCCAGCGCATCCTGCCGCTCGGGCATCGACAGCATTCCGTTGACGGTGACGGCCGAGGAAATGCCCGCCCGCGCCATGCCCTGCACCTGATCGGCCATCAGCGCGACCAGCGGCGAGATCACCACTGTCAGCGCCCCAGTCTTGTCGAACTTCGACAGGGCGGGGATCTGGTAGCAGATCGATTTGCCGGTGCCGGTCGGCAGGATCCCGAGGACGCTCGCCCCGCGCATCGCCTCATCGACGATTCGCTCCTGCAGGGGGCGGCCCATATCGTCCACGGGCTGCGCGCGGAAGGCATTGAACCCGAACCAGCGCGACAGCGCGCGGACCGGGTCGTTTTTCTCGCCGCACCAGGCGCAATCCGGGCTTTCGCAATTGGTATCGCGCAGGTGCCGCACGATCAGTGCAGCCTCGCGGAATTGCGCCCGCACCCAGGGCGGCATGACGGAATCCCCGCCCGCGACCAGGATCCAGGACAAGGCATAGGCCATGGGCCATCCGAGCTGCGGGTTCGAAAGGCGGCTCAGCGTCTGCTCGACCCGCCTCCCGCAGGCACGCCCCGCCAGCAGCCGGGAAATCGCTTCTCTCGCCGCAAGAGGACCCGGCGCAGGAGCTCCCCGAACCTCCTGGAACACTGCGTCGAACCCACCTGGGTTTTCCATTCTCGTCGTAAGGAAATGAAAGGCTGCTACGGCATCGGGCTGGTCGGCATTCTGCTGCGTCAAAGCCGCCAGTTGATTGCGCAGCACCTGAAACACCAGTCGCGCATCCATTTCCGGATCGTTGACGTGGCCCGCTTGCAGGCGCCCGTCATGGTAGTGCTTGACTAGGTGGTGGTAGGGATTGCGCGGAAATGCGAGCGGATTGAGCCATAGGGTGTCGATCGGCGATCGAAAAATATTCGCCAGACCAGGCCGCAATGCGACCAGATGAGGCAAGTCATGTCGAATGATGTTGTGGCCGAGCAGATGCTCGGCCGCAGCTGACTCTGCTTCCAGACGGTCAAGGGCCGCTTCGAGATCGCGTTTCTTTGCGAGGATTGAGGGACGAGCGTCATCACGCACCGCCGCAAAAGCGAAAATGGTAGCGGTTGCGGGATCCACTTCCAGATCGACCGAAACGCAACGCTCCAAAAAGGGTTGGAAAGGCTCAGTCATAAGCAACGCTGTACTCACGGGATGAAACGGTCGGCGATCATGGTCGCGCTCGACGAAAGGTCAACGTTCAACTTGAGCCACAAAGACGTTGCCCGACAGCCACCTATCCAGTTCAGTTCAATAACGCGACTCCTAACTGCGCAGGTTATCGACTAATCCTGATTGTGCCTCACAGAGTGTAATGTGCGCAGCGGCAGCCATCCGAGACGCAATATCGGCCAAATGCCGCAAGCTAGGGCTATAGCACACGGTGCTTTGATGCCTGGAGGTGCCGCGGATTTTCGTACGCCTGCCGACAGCCGGCTGCGCAAGGTCCTGACCGCGTGGATGCCCGCTCCGGAAGAAGTTGCGGTTTACTATCCCGGACATCGAGCCGTACCGCCCGGATTGCGGGCGTGCGCCAACGAACCTCAGTGCGGACGAATCCTACAGTGGGCCGATGACCAGTTTCGATCGGTCAGGCTGAAGCAGGCGATGACGCAAGTGGGGCCGAAGGCTGCCAGTCGGCTTTGCGCAGCCAAGGTGGAATAGCAGATATTCGCCTGGATGAGGCGGCCGCCCGGATCTCACCCAAGTCGGGCGAGCTGGAAGAAAAAGCCCCGAGAAACGATAGAGAGAGGGCGGCGGCACTCGTTCAACGAGCGCTGCTAATTCGGAATGGGCAGCGATTGACGCTTCGCCTCATCCGAGCCGGCTTTGCGAAGTCCTTCGATATAAATTGCCCGGTCCCCGGACGGACGAGCGGATGGTGCTTCTCAACCCAATCGGGCTCGCTCGCGAAGGTGTCGCTGTCCTACGCTTCGACTTCACGGGCATGGGATCGAGCGAGAGCGAATTCGCCCCGACGAATTTCTCCTCGAATGTCGCCGGCCTCCTTTCGGCCGTCTACTATCTGAGCGATCATTACCGCACACGGTCCTTGCTGATCGGCTATTCGATCGGAGGTGCGGCAGTCCGCGATGGCCAAGGATGTTCCCGAGGTGCGCGCCATCGCCACGATCGGGGCGCCAGCCGATGCCGTTCATGTATTGAAGAATTTCGGAACGAGCCTCAAGGAGATCGAAGGAGCGGAAGCGGACATTTGAACGTAGGCTCGATCAATCCATGTTGATCCGCGGACCTGTCGCCCCGTTCAGCAATCGCTTCAAGTGGAAGCTCGCAAGCTGGTCCTCTGCGCGCCTGCCTACCTCAGCAGCGAATGAGGTGACCGCACTAGGGTCGCCGGCTTCCAGCTTGGCGAAGGCCGCGAGGTAATCCTTCGTCGCGAGGTCATCGCATTGTTCAGGCCGCAGTGGCTCGAAAGCGCGCAGCGACTCCGTTCGTCCTCTCAACACGAGGTCACCCACCGGCCGCCCTCGAAAATTCGCAACTTGCCTGGCGACGCTCTCGCTCACGCAAATACGGGTGCCTAGTTGCTTGTTGGCGGCTTCCAGCCGCGCCGCGATGTTGATGGTGTCGCCATAGGCGGAGTAGTCGAAGAAGCGGGCGCCGCCGAAATTGCCGACGATCGCCGGCCCGGCGTGGACGCCGATGCGGGTGGGGCCGAGCGCCACGCCCCTGGCGCGCCAGCCGGCGCGGAAGTCTTCCGAAAAGTCGTCGAGGTCAAGCGCGCAGGCGACGGCGCGGGCGGCATGGTCGGGCTGCTCGCCCGGCGCGCCGAAGAGCACATGCAGTGCGTCCCCGACGATCTTGGCCACCGTGCCCTCGTGGTGGAAAACGATGTCGGTCATGCCGGCGAGGTACGCGTTGAGGAGTTCGCCCAGTACCGCCGGGTCGAGCGTCTCCGCCATCGCAGTGAAGCCGGCGATGTCGGTGAACAGCGACGCCACCTCGCGTCGCTGCCCGGCAAGCTCGCCAGCGTCGCCGGCGAGCCGCTCAGCTAGGTTGGGCGAGAAGTAGCGCGACAGCGAGGCGTGCGCGCGCTCGGCCGCCACCTGCTTGCCCCGCGCCTCGCGCAGAAGGGCAAGGTGCCTTAGCGTCTTGGAGATAGTCGTCTCCAGGTCGGCGAAATCGATCGGCTTCATCAGGAAATCGAAGGCGCCGCGGTTCATTGCCGTGCGGAGGTTGGCCATGTCGCCGTAGGCCGACACGATGATGGTCGACAGCCGCTCCTCGGCGTCCTGGAGCTTCGCAAGCAGCGACAGCCCGTCCATGCGCGGCATGTTGATGTCGGTAACGACCATTTCGATGTCAGGATTGGCGGCGATCACTTCGAGCGCCTCGACGCCGTCGCGGGCGAAGATAAAGCTAACGGCGCCGTCGCGGATCTGGCGGCGGAACTTCTGCAGGACCAGCGGCTCCAGATCCGGCTCGTCATCCACGACAAGGATTAGCGCTGTCACGCCGCGAGCCCGACGCGAGCGTCGATCTCGCCGCGCAGTGCGACGAAATCGAGCGGCTTCGTTAATAGCGCCTCGGCGCCGTTTTCCAGCGCCTTCCTCTTGGTCTCTGCGTCGCCATAGGCGGTGATCATGATCACGGGCACATCGGGACGCAACGCCTTTGCTTTCGGCAGAAGCTCCAGGCCGCTCATGCTCGGCATGTTGATGTCCGACAGGATGAGGATCAGCGAGGCGCTTTCCGCCGCCTCGATAAGCGCCAGCGCCTGCGGCGCCGAAAGCGCGAACGCCATCTCGAAGCGCCCGGTTCTAAGATCTCGCCGGAACTGCTGCCGGAACAGCAGCTCTACGTCGGGCTCGTCGTCGACGACCAGGATCAGCAGGCTCAAGCGTTGCCTCCGGTTTTGGCGAGCGTCGCCGCACCTCGCGGTAAAACGATGCGGAACTCGGTGAAGGTGTCCGGCTCGGTCTCCACCTCTATCGTGCCGGCGTGCTGTTTCACGATGATGTCGTAGCTCAAGGACAGGCCAAGCCCCGTGCCCTCGCCCGCCGGCTTGGTGGTGAAGAACGGGTTGAACATTTTTTCCTTCACGTCCGGCGGGATGCCGGTGCCGTTGTCGCGGATCCTGATCTCGACCGCATCGCCCAGGCTTTTCGTCGATGCCTCCAACACCGGCTCGTAGCCGGTTTCGCCTTCGGCCGCCCGCCGTTTCGTCGTCGCGTAAAAGCCGTTGGAGATCAGGTTCAACAGCACGCGGGTGATCTCCTGCGGAAAAAGATCGACCTCGCCGGCGCCTGGATCAAAATTCCTTTCCAACATGATGTTGAAGCCTTTCCCCTCGGCGCGGGCGCCATGATAGGCGAGGTTCAAGCTTTCCTCCACGACCGCATTGATGTCGACCGGACGGTGCTCGCCCGAGCCCGAGCGCGAGTGGAGCAGCATGTTCCTAACGATCGAGTCGGCGCGCTTGCCGTGCTGCACCACCTTGTCGAGATTGCCCTTCAGCATATCCGACAAGTCGTCGATCTCCGCGCGGGTCTTGTCGTCAAGCGCCGCGCCTTGCAGCGCTTCGCGCAGCTCCACGATCAGGTCGCCGGACAGCGAGGAAAAATTGTTGACGAAGTTGAGCGGGTTCTTGATCTCGTGAGCTATTCCCGCGGTCAGCTGGCCGAGCGAGGCGAGCTTTTCGGTCTGCACGAGCCGATCCTGGGCCTTGCGCAGGTCGTCCAGCGAGCGCGACAATTCCTCAGTGCGCGCCTGCACCTGATCGAACAGCCTGACGTTCTCGATCGCGATCACGGCTTGGTCGGCGAACGTCTGCACAAGTTCGCCTTGGCGCGAAGTGAATGAATTCGGCTCCATCTTCCCGAGGAAGAACACGCCCTCGACCTTGCCTTCTCTGAGCATCGGAACACCCATCAGCGCCCTTGTGTCGGTGATTGCCCGGAATTCCTGCAGATTGAAATCCGGATCCTCCTCCACGTCGGGTATGTACTCGATACTACCCGAGAGTGCTACGCGTCCCGAAAGCCACCGGCGGTCGATTGCGATCGGATGATCCATCGTCCAATCGGTTTTTCTTTCGGAGATAGTGGCGCGGCCACGCAGCATGTTGCCGTAACGAAGGAAGATTCCGCCATAGCTTGCTCCGCACAGCTTGGCGGCCGATTCGACCAGAGCGTTCAACACGGTGGGCAGGTCGAAAGCCGCGCGGCTGATCACCTTCAGCACATCCGCCGTCGCCGTCTGCTGCCTCAGCGCCTCGCTGACATCTGCGGTACGTGCCTGCACCTCGTCGAACAGGCGCACGTTCTGGATGGCGATCACCGCCTGGTCGGCGAAGGTTTTGACCAGTTCGATTTCCCTCTCGTTAAAGGGCCGCACCTCGGTGCGGATCATGGCAAAGGTGCCAAGGAGTTCGCCTTCACGAAGCAGCGGCACTGCAAGGACGGTACGCATGCCGCCGACCGCGGCAATCGCCGAATGTGTATATTCGGGATCCACGGTGACATCTTCGACCTGGATGACGCGCAGTTCTTCGGCAGCGCGCCCAACAGCCGATCCGCGGCCGGGTTCCGTCTGGTGCGTTTCGCCATACTCCCTGAAGCCCGGGGGAAATCCGGTGATGGCCGCATATTCGAACCTGCCATCGATAATTCGTTCGAGGCAACCCTTGTCCGCGCGACACAGCCGGACTGCCGATTCCACGAGAGTGTCCAGCACCGTCTGCAGGTCGAAGGCGGATGCGCTGATGACTTTCAGCACATCTGCGGTCGCCGTCTGCTGCTGCAGCGCCTCGCCGAGTTCGGCCGTGCGCGCCTGCACCTCGTCGAACAGGCGGACATTCTCGATGGCGATGACCGCTTGGTCGGCGAAGGTCTTCAGAAGTTCGACTGGCTTGGCGGCAAGAAGGCCCGTCTCGGCGCGCCCGACTGCTATGCAACCGATGGGCAGGCCGTCACGCAGCATCGGCACGGCGACAGCGCTGCGCAGGCCCGACAAAGCCGCCGCGGCGCGACGCGTGAATTCACTATCCACGGTGAGGTCCGGGATCTGCGCCACCTCAAGATAGAGAATCGCCCGTTCGGCGGCACTGCCGCGAGTAGGTGCCACGGGAAAGGTGTTGCGTATGATCTCAACGCTTTCTTCGGTGATGCCGTGATGCGCGACGAAATGCAGAAGCTGGCCATCATACCTGTAGACAAGGCAGAACTGCGCTTCGCACAGACGGGCGGCACTTTGCGCGATCATGTTGAACACCGGCTGCACATCAGTGGGCGAGCGGCTTATGACGCCAAGCACATCGCTGGTCGCCGTCTGGTACTCTAGCGCCTCGGTGGCCTCCCGCGTCCGCTGCTGCACTTCCTCGAACAGGCGGACGTTCTCGATCGCGATGACGGCCTGGTCGGCGAAAGTCTGGACGAGTTCGATCTGGCGCTCGGAAAACGGGCCTGGCTTTGCACGCGCCATCGAGAAGACACCAATCGGGATCCCTTCGCGCAACAACGGCACCGATAACCCAGCTGCGAACTTTCCTATTTTTGGCACATCTGGAGTACCATACTCCAAGTCCAGGGTCACGTCGGGGACATGAACGACCGCCCTTTCCAATGCGGCGCGACCAACCCAGGAATCACGGCCAACCCGATTGGGATGGGCTTCCTCATGGGCTCTCAACTCAGGCGAGTCCCCATGCGAAGCGGATATGTGGTAAACGTCGTCGTCGAGCATATATATGCCACCCAATTCGGCCCCGCATAACTTCACGGCGGATTCTATCAGCGTCTGAAGCACCGCCTTGAGATCGAATGTCGAGGCACTGATAACCTTGAGCACGTCCGCCGTCGCGGTCTGCTGTTCCAACGCTTCGGTGAGTTCTGCCGTGCGTGCCTGAACCTGCTTGAACAGCCGGGCGTTCTCGATCGCGATCACCGCCTGGCTGGCGAAGCTGGTGACCAGCGCGATCTGCTTGTCGGTGAAGGGCCGCACCTCCTGGCGGTGCAGCGTGATCGCGCCGATCACGACATCGTCCTTGACCAGCGGAACGGAGAGCATGGTGCGCGCCTTGAACAGCGCGACCACGCGCGTTCTCAGCGGATCACCTTCGGCAAAGGCCGGATCGTTCGTGACGTCGTCGATATGGGCGTAGCGCCTGGTCGCGAGCGCCTGGCCCAGCGCGGTGTTCGGGCCGGGCTGCATCAGGCTCCCGCCCTTCTTGAATTCTTCCCACTCCTCGGTCGCGCCGTAGGCGGCGACATAGCGGAAGCCATCGCCCTCCCGGAGCGCAAGATTGCCGAAGCTGGCGTCGCAGATACGAGCGGCATTTTCCAGGATTACCTCGAAAACCGGCTCAAGCTCGACGATCGACCGGCTGATGACGTCGAGCACCTCCGAGGTCGCGGTCTGCTGCCGCAAGGCCTCGCTGAGCTCGGCCGTGCGCGCCTGTACTTCCTCGAACAGCCGCACATTCGAGATGGCGATGACGGCCTGGTCGGCGAACGTCTTGAGCAGCGCGATCTGCTTGTCGCTGAAGGGCCGCATCTCGATGCGCCGGATCATCAGCGCTCCGACCGCCTCCCCGTCACGCAGCAGTGGGCTCGCAAGGATGGTGCGGAAGCCGAGCCGGTGGGCCATTGCCCTGCCCGTTGCAAAGTCTACACCCGCCTCGGTCAGGTCATGAACATGGACCGGTGCCCGGTCGAGCACCGCGCGACCGGTGACGACGTCGCGGGCGACAGGCAGCCCGGCGTCGTCGACCGGGATCGGCCCATGATGCGCCCCGACCGCCAAACGATCGCCCTGCCGCAGATAGATCGTCGCGTCATGGGCATCGCAGAGACGCGCCGCGCTTTCCGCGACGGCGTCCAGAACCGGTTGGATGTCAGTCGGGGACGCCGCGATGACGCGCAGGATGGAGCCGGTCGCGGTCTCCCGCTCCAACGATTCGGTCACCTCGCGGTTGCGCGCCTGGACCTCGTCAAACAGGCGCACGTTTTCGATCGCGATGACCGCCTGGTCGGCGAAACTCTCCACAAGTTCGATCTGGCGTTGTGAGAACGGCCCCACGGTTCGCCTCGCCATGCCGAAGACACCGATCACCTCTTGGCCTCGCTTGAGGGGGACCGAAAGGGCCGCGCGGAAATCGCCCATGGTCGCCGCTTCCGGCCTTTTGTATTCCGTATCTTTGGACACGTCGGGCACATGAACGGTTGCCCCTTCGAGGGCGGCTCGACCTTGAAATGTCCCACGCCCGATCGGGTGTGGATGGCTCTTCTCATAAGCGCGAAGTTCATCGGTCCAACCGGTCCCGGTCATGACCCGTAGCCAATCGCCATCGCGCAGTGAGATCGCGCCCATATCACCGCCGGCTAGGCGGATCGCCGAATCAAGTAGCGTCTGCAGTACGGGTTCAAGGTCGAAGGCCGACCGGCTGATTACCTTGAGCACGTCCGCCGTCGCGGTCTGCTGAGCCAGCGCTTCGCTGAGTTCGGCCGTCCGCGCCTGCACTTCTTCGAACAGCCGCACGTTCGAGATGGCGATCACGGCCTGGTCGGCGAAGGTCTTCAGAAGCTCGATCTGCCTGTCGCTGAACGGTCTCACCTCTCTTCGCCGCAGGCTAATGGCACCGATCGCTCTTCCATCGCCCACGAGGGGTGTCGCCAGAATAGTGCGAAAGCCGTACTGAATGGCCATTTCCCGGCCTGCCGCGAATTCGGCCCCGGCTTCGGATAGGTCTTCGACCTGCACGGTCCTCGCATCGATCACCGACCGCGCCATTACCCGGTCGCGCTCCAGCGGCCACGGCGCCTCGTCGACCGCAATCGGGCCCGAATGCGCACCGAGATGGAGCATATTGTCCTTCTTGAGCCGGATGATCACGTCGTAGGCGTCGCAAAGACGGGCGGCGCTCGCCGCCACGGCGTCGAGAACCGGCTTGATATCGGTCGGCGACGAGGCGATGACGCGAAGCAGCTCGCCGGTCGCCGTCTCGCGTTCGAGCGCTTCGTTGAGCTCCCGCGTGACAAGCCCAATCCTAGCTTCGAGTTCGCCGTGTGATTCCCGCATTTGCAGGTTCTAGCCCTCGGTCGCAGCGCTGCCCACTAAGTCGAGATGCGAACCATAGGCAGAATAAAGCCAAAAATACTAGGTCACCGACGGTCGATCGATGCGTCCCCCGTTCGCAGCGAGGAAGATCGGTAGCCCGACTCTCGACGTGTTTTTCCACCAGTAGAGCGCTTCGCCAGAAATCAGAATCGTTAGGTAGCACTTCCTGCCAAGGGCCTGCGCGGGCTTGATCGCGACCTTCCTGCATCTACGGTGCAATGTCAGGTGCAACGGCGATGTCCAGGGTGGTCGCCGGCAAGGTCTGCTATCGGGCCGCAGCAAAGAATCACCTCAACGGCCGATATGCGGCGCAAAGCGGCATTGATGTGCCGGGCGCGGGGGTCGGCACGGTTCAATTCACAGCCGCTGATCTTGACGCCGTCCGACCTTATGCGAAGCTGATATGGTCATTCGATCTGGGGGCAGTGAATGTCGTCATCGCATTATACGCATGGATCAAGTGAAGCTGAGCAGCAACGGCTGACGGCTTTAAACAAGCGTCTTAATCAACGATGTCTCGACGCTGCACAGCTGGTTGTCGGCGAGCGGGTCGTCGATTTCGGTGCTGGGTTAGGGCAGTTTTCGAGAATGATGGCGCGGGCCACCGGTGTTCCGGTCTTGGCTTTGGAGCGAAGCCCGGAGCAGATAGCGGAGGCGCTACGACAGGCCGACGCCGATGGGGATTTGGCATTTCTGGAGATGAGGCAGGGTGACGTGCTTGCTCCACTTCTTACCGACAACGAGCTTGGACAGTTCGACGTTGCTCATGCGCGGTTCGTTCTCGAGCACCTACCTGACCCGTTGCTGCTTGTTCGCAACATGGCCGGCGCAGTGCGACCGGGCGGACGGGTGATATTGTCAGATGACGACTATGATGGGCTGCGGCTCTGGCCCGAGCCACCGGGATTTGCCTCACTATGGCATGCCTATCAGCGAACCTACGACCGACACGGCAATGATCCAATCATCGGACGCCGCCTTGTTCAATTGTTGCATCAGGCCGACTTGCGTCCACGACGTATCACATTTGTCTTTTTTGGCGGATGCGCCGGCGAGCCTGACTTTGAGGCAGTGGTCCGGAACATTGCGAGCATCATCGATGAAGCGATGGACGATATCGTCGCTATCGGATTGCCTCGCCAATCCGTCACTGCGACGCTCGACGCCCTGATTGATTGGAGCAAGGAGCCGGACTCGGCCGTCTGGTTTGGAATGTCTTGGGCTGAAGCCGTTCGACCGGTCTAGTCGATGGGCTCTTGTGGTTCGTTTTGCCGTAACCAAGAGGTAGATTTCTGAACAGCGCGTCCGCTTTCGGTTGCCTCTGCCCTCGGGCGGAACGACTGAGATGGCGGCGCATTGCAGCCATCTCATCGCGGGAGACCAGGTCGGCCATTCTATTTCGTACGGTCTTGATTGGACAATTCGGCGATGTGGTCAGCTAGATAGGAAGCATCTCTTCCCATGAAGGCAAGAATGGCCGAACGGAACGTGTGCATCCAGTGAAGACCGAGAAAGTAGACGCCTCTGCAGGCGGTCACGCCGCGCCTTTGAAGAGGAGCCCCATTGGCATCGATAACCGGGAGGTGCACCCACTCAAAACCGAAGCGATGTCCACTCGCCCAGATTATGGTGCGTACATTCTCCCTGTGCAGATTTAGCGTTCGAATGCCATCAAGATAGAGAGGCGGCAATTGAGGAAGAACGTCTTTCGGCTCTAGAACTGAGTGCATATCCGGTGTCGCGGCCAAGGCGTCCGCGGCCTCAATGAAGCTTGCATGCCCACGGTCAGCTGCTGCGAGGATCTTCGCCGCATCGTCGGCAAACCCGAGCGCGCCGTCAACGGCGCCTTGCAGGCGCCCCAGGAGTACTACGCCTGCGTTGCCAAGATGACGGGGAGCGAGCTCGTATCCGCCGTCTATTCCGGTCATGATTGTCGTCGGTGGGAAACGTCGGTCTGGAAAAGTTTCGATCTCGACATCGAAGCGGCCGAGTTCCTCGTACCACCAGATGACATCCTGCCCGCGATAACGCCGGGGCACTCGGACATGGCGGCTGATCGCCAGGAACACTTGGCGGCCGCCGCGCAGCAATTCGTCGGCAATCTGGGTGCCCGAATTTCCGCTACCGACGACCAGGACCGCGCCCTTCGGAAGCTCTTCCGGGCTGCGGTAGTGAGCGGCATCAATTTGATAGATCGACGCGGGAATCGTGCGGCTGAAATCAGGGATCAGAGCGTGCTGAAAAGGACCGGTGGCGATCACCACGTGTCGTGCTTCGATCGTTCCATCGGAGGTCTCGACAGAATAGCTGTCGTCGTCGCTTTGCCGAAGCCGGGTGACCTCGACGCCGGTTCGGACCGGTGCGCCGATCTCCTGAGCGTAATCGAGCACGAAGCGCAAAACGTCCGCCTTATGCGAAAATCCTTTCGGGTCCGATCCGCTATAGGCTTTGCCTGGCAGCTCAAGCCACCTGTTCGGGAGTTGGAAGCGCAACGAATTCCATCGCTCGCTTCGCCAGCGTTCGGCCATCCGTCGCCGTTCAAGGACAATATGCTCGCGGCCGCGCTGACTCAAATGGTAGCTCATGGCGAGGCCGGCTTGGCCGCCACCGATGATCACCGTGTCGTGCCTCTCCCTCACGGAGCCGACCCTCGCGCGAAGTCTCATCCTAGGCACCACTGTAAGGGCTGTCAAAGCGTCGACAAACCAGACCGCAATCGTCGGCGTCGCTAAGGTTCTGCGTGGCTCGAGAGCGGCGGCGAGCCCTGTATGGAAATGTCTGCTTTCTAGTTCATGACAACGGTAGTCTCTACGGCCGAGATGAGGCGCAAAGCTGCCTGTGGCCTGTGTATTAGCGATGTCCGCTTTTGGCGAATGGACGGGACAGTAGGAATGACTGCCATCAGGCGCATTGCCGCCGACAGCCTTGGGGCTGGTGGACTTTCGTACGCCTGCCGGAGCCCGAAACTCTTCACGACAGTGGAACGGCCGCTTCCTAGATGGCGCTGAAAGCCGACCTTTGTATTCAGCATAGTGGGCCGACTGCAAAGGGACGACGAACGGAGCGACGGCCCTACTTCACCGTGATGGCAATACCGCTGAGATCGGCGTTGACTTGCAGGCCTACCTGCTTGCCTGAGAGTTCGAGTTGGGCGCCCTTGTCATTGGTCATGACGATCACCTGGGCCCCTTTGCCGAGCGCGCCGCCACCGCCTGCCGCACCGTAGACCCCCGTCACATCTTGGACGCGGCGAATGTTGCGCACGGTACCATGGAAATAGGTCTTAGAAGCCCCGAAGGCGAGGCCGCCCGAGATACCGCCGACAGAGATGGGATAGCGGCGACCATGGAAGGTCAGCGTGCCCTCGCCTCCAGAGCCACCCACAAAGAAGGCAGCCTTGTAGACTGAGAAGCGGATCGTACCGCTGTCGGCATGCGCGGAGCCGGCAAAGCTGATTCCTGCTACAGCGATAACCGCAGCCGCGACTGAACGAAATCTGAACGAAATCTTCATGATGCGAGTCTCCTCAAGATCGAGGCTTACCCAGCCAGGAGGGCACGTCAGCGTCATGCCAAAGTCACAGCTGAACAGTCTCGCCCGTCATTAGTTCCAAGCACGCGGCCTGAATCCGGCTGCGAGAAGGCCGCCACGAAACGGGGCGGGTGGCAACATAGTCTCGGTGGCAGGGCCGGGGGCAGCCAACGCTCGGCTGACTCAGGATTGCCTGCACGAAATCTAGAGCCACGAAAGCGAGGGGATGCGCAAAGCTGTACACATTTAACAACCCACAACCTTTGACCGCGTTGCTGAGATGTGCTCGGAGGCTCGTCGCGACGCCACGTACAGCTCGGTCAAAGGAGATGTCTGCTTCCGGGCAACGTCAAGATCGACTTCTACGGCCGACATTGCGCGAAGCGGCCATCCATGGCTCCGCTACGAGAGTCTGCTTCGGGTCGAGGGTGCGTTTCCGAAACGGCTCTGTAGCGGCAGAACCGGACGTTCAAAGACCCTGCTAAAAAGTAGCGGGCTTGTTTCGGGCGGTTAAGGCCAGGAGCGCCTCCGAAAGACGTTTCTTTGCCCGTTCGACCCCGTTCTCGTCGATCGCTTCGACATCGAGGAACAGGTCGAGGCCAGTCGCGTGCTCGCTGATGACCTGAGGGCGCTGTGCCAGTTCACCAAGGAGGCCCTCGACTTCATAGGGGACAACCTCCCGACTGATCCCCTTCATGGCGATCGGCGCCAACGGACGCGCTCGGACAAGGTCGCGCACGAGCGCATAGGTCTCATAGCTAAGACAGATGCCGCCAGGTTCGGCAATCGCTTGCAGGCGGGCCGCTAGGTTCGCTTCGGCCCCGATGATCGTGTAGTCCATCCGATCATCGGAGCCGAAGTTGCCGACATTGCAATAGCCCGTGTTGATGCCCATGCGAGCTCGGAACGGCTGCTCAATTCCTCGATCACGCCACAACCTGTTCAGCTGCTCTAGCCGGCGCTGCATGTCGACAGCCATGCGCAAGCAGGCCCTCGCGTCCTCCTCGACACCCTTTGTCTCGGGGTCTCCGAAGAACACAAGAAGTGCGTCGCCGATGAACTTGTCGACCGTAGCCTCGTGCTTGAGCGCGATCATTGACATCTCGGTGAAGTACTCGTTGAGGAGTGCCGTGAGGTCCTCAGGCTGGAGCCGTTCCGCGATCGCAGTGAAATCTTTGATATCTGAGAAAAAGATTGTGAGCTTCTTGCGCTCGGTCGCGATAGTCACGTCCTTTTGGCCGCTGAAGATGCTTTTATAAATTTGAGGCGAGAGATATTTGGCGATCTTCAATGAAATTGCGGCCAGAAAGTCGTTTGCCTCGGCGAGTTCCGTGTTCATGCCGTGAACCAAGGCGGACTGCCGACGCTGCAGGAAAATGAACGTCAGACCCGCCGCAGCTGCGAAGCCGAAATACAGAAGCAGATACTTGAAAGAGAGGACGTTCGCCCCGATCGGCTGGGCGACCGATATCTCCTGGATACCTCGGACATCCCCCACCTTCCAGTCTGTCTTGGGGCTGTCCGGGTGCGAGTTATGGCAGTTGACGCAGACCTGTCCCATTACTACGGGAGCCGCCGCGCGAACGTGTCGGTCAAGCAGCGAACCCGAGGCTTCGATGATGGGCTCACTTGGATTGGCGCGAAAGGCAGAGATTGCATTGCGCTCGAATGTGTCTAGCTGGTGGGGCTCGCGGCCTTTGAAAGGTAGGTCCGAGACGAAGCGATATTTGACGGACCCGTCGTGAGCGCTGATGCGCTTGCCGAGTTCGATTGAGAGGGTTGCTGGGATAGGGATCGCACCTGGCACGTCCCTGTAATTGTGCGTCGCGGTCACGGCGCGGTCTGCTTTCAGGACCCGTCCCACGACGTCGCTGCCGTAGAATCCGCGCATGTCGTCGATGATCCGGCTGATTTCGCTGGCTTGCGTGCGCAGCATGCGTTCCGACAGATCTCGGAGGTCGAGCCAGGCTGCGACGGGCAGACCTATAAGGCCGACGACCACTGCCGCAACCAGGAGCGGTCCCATGGTGCGTTGCTCACGCGCAATCTGTTCACCCAATCCCGCCATTGTCCAGGTTACCGCCCACCCGTAATCCAATACCTGAACCATACCTTCATTCGCGGCTCGCTACCAGCGCCAGTGGCTCGGTGAGAACACGATGGGGCCGCAGAACGAACCCGCTGCGCGGGAGGGCGCCTGCGGTTGAGGTAGAGATCAGGAACCGGTCGTCGCGCCTGCATTGAGCG
>NZ_JBVVPX010000016.1:138381-138537 GCF_055811375.1 Mesorhizobium sp. WSM4848 | reverse complement strand
TGGGTTCCTCGCCCACCGCGAAGCGGGGGAGAGGTGGGCGCGCAGCCGCCCGCGCGGGGGGGGGGGGGGGGGGGGGGGGGGGGGGGCGCCGGCGGGGGGGGGGGGGGGCGCCCCCCCCCCCCCCCCCCGCGGGGGGGGGGGGGGGGGGGCGGGGGG
>NZ_JBVVPX010000016.1:0-138371 GCF_055811375.1 Mesorhizobium sp. WSM4848 | reverse complement strand
TTTTTATAACCCCCCTTTTTGGGGGGGTTTTTGGGCCGGCCAACCCCGGGTGGTTGTGGTTTAAACCCGGGGGGCCCCCCCCCCCCCCCCCGGGGGGGGGGGGGGGCCCCCCCCGCGCCCGGAGAGGGGGCTTCGTAGGGCGCGGTTCCCCCTCTCCGTCTCGGCTCCGCCGAGCCACCTCTCCCCCACTTTCGTGGGGGCGAGGAACCCGAGTTGGAATGAAGCCACCGTCTCGCCCCCCGGGCGGTTTTTATTTCTGGTTTCGCTCCCCGTCACTGTGCCCTTGCATTTCATTGCCGGATTGCCGATATGGAAAGCGGGAGGTTGGTGGTGGACGGTCCACTCGCCAACCGGGTCAGGTCCGGAAGGAAGCAGCCCTAACGAGCCCGGAACGGGTCATTGTTCCAGCCTCCCACCTCTTCGCCTTCTCCCGCGACATTGACGGCACCAAGCCCTGCGGGCGAAACTATGCGCAGGAATCGGCCGCCTTGAGCCGCGGCCCTTGGAGCTTTACGGGCGAATGAGCGAAGCCGGAAATTCGGGAACGGAAAAGGCTGCCGCCTACCGCGTTCTGGCGCGCAAATACCGTCCTGCCAATTTCTCCGAACTGATCGGCCAGGAGCCGATGGTCCGCACCCTCACCAACGCTTTCGCGACCGGCCGCATCGCCCAGGCCTGGATGCTGACCGGCGTGCGCGGTGTCGGCAAGACGACGACGGCGCGCATACTGGCGCGGTCCCTGAACTACAAAACATCGACCGTCGACCAGCCTTCGGTCGATCTTGCCGTGCCAGGCGAGCATTGCCAGGCGATCATGGAAGGCCGCCATGTCGACGTCATCGAGATGGACGCCGCCTCGCACACCGGCATCGACGACATCAGAGACATCATCGAGCGCGTGCGCTACGCGCCGGTGTCGGCGCGCTACAAGGTCTACATCATCGACGAAGTGCACATGCTCTCGACCCAGGCCTTCAACGGCCTGCTGAAGACGCTGGAAGAGCCGCCGCCGCACGTCAAATTCATCTTCGCCACCACCGAAATCAGAAAAGTTCCGATCACCGTTCTGTCGCGCTGCCAGCGCTTCGATCTCAGGCGTATCGATGCCGGCACGTTGGTCGCGCACCTCTCCTCGATCGCCGGAAAAGAAGGCATCTCGGTCGATGACGACGCGCTGGCGATGATCGCCCGCGCGGCCGAGGGCTCGGCGCGCGATTCCTTGTCCATTCTCGACCAGGCGATCGCCCATGGCAGCGGCGCAGTCAGCGCCGAAGCGGTGCGCGCCATGCTCGGGCTGGCCGACCGCGCCCGCATCGTCGACCTGTTCGAACATGTGATGAAGGGCGATGTGGCGGCCGCACTGGCCGAATTCCGCAACCAGTACGACACCGGCGCCGATCCGGCCGCTATGCTGACCGACTTGGCCGAGTTCAACCATCTCGTCACCCGGCTGCGCTTCGTGCCGTCGGCCCTCGACGACGCCTCGCTGTCGGAGGACGAGCGCCGGCGCGGCGCCGATTTCGCCAAGGCGCTGTCGGTCAGGGTGCTGTCGCGGACCTGGCAGATGCTGTTGAAAGGCATTCCCGAGGTGCAGTCCTCCAACCGGCCGGTCAGTGCCGCCGAAATGGTGCTGATCCGGCTGGCGCATGCCGCCGACCTGCCGACACTGGACGAGGCCCTGAAATCGCTGGAGGGCGCAGCGTCGGTGCCGAATGGCGCGCCACGCTCGAATGCTGCGCCCGGCCCAGCAAATCCCGGTCCAGCAAATCCCGGCAACGGCGGCGCCAGCGCCGTGGCGCAGACGCGGATGCCGACGGCCAATGGCGGCGCCCAGACGATGCGGCTGGTCGAACCCGAGCCGATGCCTGCGCCTTTCGTTCCGGCGCCGGCGCCGGTCGCCGATGCGCCGCCGGTGCCGGTGAAATCGCTGGCCGACATCGTCGCCCTTGCCGACGCCCAGCGCGACATCGCCTTCAAGGTGCTGGTCAAGCGCTGCGTGCGCCTGGTGCGCATCGAGCCGGGCCGCATCGACGTCAGCCTGACCGATGACGCGCCGAAGATGCTGCTCAATGATCTGACCGCCAAATTGCGCGCCTGGACCGGCCGGAGCTGGCTGGTGTCGCTGTCGAAGGAAGCGGGCGGCCAGACGCTGGCCGAGATGGAATCGACCAAGCGCGAAAACGCCCTCCTCGATGCCAAGAGCGACCCGACCGTCGCCGCCATCCTGGCGCGGTTTCCCGGCGCCAAGATCATCGACGTGCGCATTCCCGACGCGCCGGAAGCCGATGCGGTGGAGGCCGAGGTTCCGATCGAGCCGCCCGCTGACGAAGACGAAAACTAGAGCATGATCCCGAAAATTCGGAGAAGATCATGCTTAAACAAGAAACAAATCAATCGTAGAGGACAACGCGATGAAAGATCTTCTCGGCCTGATGGGCAAGGCGAAAGAAATGCAGGCCAAGTTCCAGGCCATGCAGGACGAGATCGCCACCTTGGAAGCCACCGGACAGGCCGGCGGCGGCCTGGTCAGCGTCACGCTGACCGGTAAGTTCGAGATGAAGGCGCTAAAGATCGATCCGTCGCTGTTCAAGGAGGACGAGGTCGAGATTCTGGAGGATCTGCTTCTCGCCGCCCACAATGACGCCAGGGCCAAGGTCGAGCAGATGATGCAGGAAAAGACCCAGGCACTGACCGCCGGGCTGCCGATTCCGCCGGGAATGAAGCTGCCGTTCTAAGAGGCTGTATGCCGGTCGAGCGAGCCCATGGCTTGGCTCGGCAGGCTATGCTGCGAAGGCTGCGACGCTCGAAGGTCATGCCGTTGCAGTGGCCGAAGAGCGCGTGATCAACGCCACCCGCCGGCCAGTTGTGTCTATTCGGCAACTCCGCAGACTTAATAACGCTTTGGCCATCTTTTTGCCCGAAAGTGTCTCATTCTTGCCGCAACCAGAGGCGGGCTGGCGACAGAATGAGGGGATATCTTTGATCGCGACCCGATGGAAGACGCCGTTGCTGCTCGGCGTCATCACCTCTCCGCTGTTTTTGGCCGGTTGCAGTCAGACCACGCACGGCCTGTCCGTGGCCGATACCGTCAGATCCCGGCCCTACAGCCACACAGCGAAGGACAAGGAGTGCCTCCAGCGCGCGATGTTCTTCGAATCCAACCGGTCGAGCCGCGACGGCATGATTGCCGTCGGCACGGTGGTGATGAACCGGCTGCGCTCCGGCAAGCACGGCAACACCATTTGCCAGGTGGTCGGCGAACGCGGCCAGTTCGCGCCGGGCGTGATGACACGGCCGATGAATTCGAAGGCGATGCCCGATGTCGAGGAAGCCGCCGAGGCGGTGCTCAGGGGCGAGCGCAAGGCCAAGCTGAAGAACTCGATGTTCTTTCACACCGCCGGCCTGCGCTTTCCCTACAAGAACATGCACTACACCATGGTCGCCGGCGGCAACGCCTTCTACGAAAAGCGCGGCCGGAACTGGAAACCGTTGCCGGACGAGCCCACGGTCGCGGTGGCGCAGGCGACGCCGCGGGGGTCGCGCGCCGCACCGGTGACGCTCATGGCCTCCGCGGCGCCAGTCACCAAGGCAGAATTCGCCAAGGCAGCGCCCACCAAGGCAACCTATGTGACCGCGGTCGCATCGCAACCGGCAAAGGCTACTTCAGAGAAGGCAACGCCGGAGAAGGTGACCTTTGTGGCGATGCAGGAGCCGGACTCGGCCCGTTTCGGCGGCACCGCCGGTGCGCAACCGGCCACGTCATTTTCGGCGGCGCCGGCCGAGCCGACGATGGCGTTTGAATCGACACCCGAGAACACCGACGCCATCGGTGCGATGATCGCCGGCCAGGGCAGGCCACTGGAATCCTACTGAGGCGATCGAAGTCGGCGTTGGCGCCGCCCCTCATTGCCCTGCCGGGCATTTCTCCCCGTTAACGGGGAGAAAGAAGCTGGCCGCAACCTTGGCGCACTTTCTGCAACGCCGAAATTGGCGAAATCATCTGCGATGACGTCTTTCTCCCCGTCACTATACGGGGAGAAATGCCCGGCAGGGCAATGAGGGGCAGCGCAAGCCGACGCGATTGTCCCGCAGCAGCGTCGTTGCGTTGAACGACACGCGCCGCAGCAGTGTTCCAAAACTCATTGAAAAATCCTAAACCGATGCGATGTCGAAGCGAATCGCCGGTCCCGAGATCGAACGCCTGATCCAGCTCCTGGCAAAGGTGCCGGGGCTCGGGCCGCGTTCGGCCAGGCGGGCAGCGCTTCACCTCATCAAGAAGAAGGAGCAGTTGCTGTCGCCGCTCGCTGCCGCCATGAGCGAGGCGGTCGACAAGGTGCGCATCTGCTCGACCTGCGGCAATGTCGATACGTCCGACCCCTGCATGATCTGCACCGATCCGCGCCGCGATGCCGGCACGCTTATCGTCGTCGAAGACGTGGCCGACCTGTGGGCGCTGGAGCGGGCGGCGGCCATGAATGTCCGCTACCACGTGCTCGGCGGCTCCTTGTCGCCGCTCGACGGCATCGGCCCCGAGCAGCTCAACATCCGCTCGCTGGTCGACCGCGTCGCCGGCGGCGAGGTCAAGGAGGTGATCCTCGCCGTCAACGCCACGGTCGAGGGCCAGACCACCGCGCATTATCTCACCGATCAATTGTCCGGCTTCGATATCAAGGTAACGCGGCTGGCGCATGGCGTGCCGGTCGGCGGCGAACTCGACTATCTCGACGAAGGCACGCTGGCCGCCGCGCTGCGTTCGCGGACGGCGTTTTGAGGAGGGGGGGTACGAATGATGGTTGCTACGTATCTTTCAAAGCCTTCATTCCTCGGCGCCCCCCTCTGTCCTGCCGGACATCTCCCCCACGAGGGGGGAGATCGGCCGTTACGCCGGCTTTCGCCAACCTCCAGCGTTGGAGAAAAGGCGCCGTGGTCAAAGCTGCCAATCTCCCCCCAAGTGGGGGAGATGTCCGGCAGGACAGAGGGGGGCGCGACAGAACGCGGACTTTGCAGATTGGCTGCTTTTTTTCTCGCCGTATTGACTGCAATCCTCCTCGCCGCCCCCGTCTCCGCCGCAAGAATCGACACCCAGTTCCGCGCCTGGCTTAACGACGATCTCTGGCCCGAGGCCAACGCCAAGGGCATCTCCAGAAAAACCTTCGACGCCGCCTTCGACGGCGTCAAACCGAACCTCAAACTGCCCGACCTGATGATGCCGGGCAAAAAGGCGACGACGCCGCAAAAGCAGCATCAGGCGGAGTTCGGTTCGCCCGGCGCCTATTTTGCCGAAAAGACGGTTCGCGCCGTGACCGCTGGTGGCCGCGCGCGCAAGGCGGCCAATGCCAGGACCATTGCCGCGATCGAGAAGCGCTACGGCGTGCCGGGCGAGGTGCTGCTGGCGATCTGGGGCCGCGAGAGCGGTTTTGGCGCGGCGAAGATGCCCTACGACGCTTTCGAAGTGCTGGGCACCAAGGCGTACATGGCGACCAGGAAGGATTTTTTCCGCACCGAGCTTGTGGCGGCGCTCGAGATCGTCGAGCGCGGGCTGGCCCCGGTCGGCGCGATGAAATCGTCCTGGGCAGGCGCGCTCGGCCAGCCGCAGTTCATGCCGACTTCGTTCCTCAGACATGCCGTCGACTTCGATGGCGACGGTCGGGTCGACATTTGGAACTCGGTGCCGGACACGCTGGCCTCGATCGCCAATTACCTCGTCCATTATGGCTGGGTGAAGGGCCGCGGCTGGGGTTTTGAGGTGACGGTGCCGGAAGCGGTCTCCTGCTCGCTCGAAGGTCCGGACCAGGGCAAGAGGATTTCCCAGTGGGTTGATATGGGCATCAAGCGTGTCGCGGCAAGACCGTTTCCGGCACGCGAATTGAAGGCCGAAGGCTTTCTTCTGATGCCGGCCGGGCGCAGCGGTCCGGCCTTCATCGTCACGCCCAATTTCTACGTCTTGAAGCAATACAACACCAGCGATCTCTACGCCCTGTTCATCGGCCACGGCGCTGACCGTATCGCCAATGGCGACAGCAATTTTTCGGGGCGCTGGGGTGCGGTCGGCGGGCTCCACAGGTCTGATATCGCCGCCTTGCAGCGGGCGCTGGAGGCCGAGGGCTACGACGTCGGCAGCGCCGACGGCCTGCCCGGTTTCAAGACGCGCCGGTCGATCGGCAAGTGGCAGGCCAGGAACGGTCGCGCCGCCACCTGTTTTCCCGACGCCGACCTGGTCACCGCGTTGAAATAGCGCGACTGCGGGTGTCGCTTCCGGTGGCGGCGGCTGGCTGATCCTGGTCCAACAAACAGCTTTGCAAATGCTCGTTGCCGCGCCTGAAACCGCCGGATATGGTGAGGCGGAACTGGATAAAAATCACCAGGACGACCGGTTCAGGGTCATCGTTCGATTAGGCAGGTGAATGCCAAACCCTGAGCCGGGAACTCAGGTCAACAAAAACAGGGAACAGTCAAAAATGATGATGGAAAAGTTTGCTCTACGCTCCCGCGTCCTGCTTGCCGGCGCTGCCATGTCCGCGCTGCTTCTGGCCGGTGCGCCTGCCCTTGCTGTCACGCCGGCCGACACGCTGGTCGAGGGCTTCGCCATCGACGACATCATCTCCATGGATCCGGGCGAGGCGTTCGAGCTGTCGACCGCAGAGGTCACCGGCAACACCTACGACCTGCTTGTCCGCCTCGACTTGAGCGACACCTCCAAGGTCAAGGGCGATCTCGCCGAAAGCTGGACTGTCTCCGACGACGGATTGACCTACACTTTCAAGCTCAAGCCCGGCCTGAAATTCGCCTCGGGCAACCCGATCACGGCGGCGGACGTCGCCTATTCGTTCGAGCGCGCCATCAAGCTCGACAAGAGCCCGGCCTTCATCATCGGCCAGTTCGGCATCAATGGCGACAACGTCACCGAGAAGGCCAAGGCCGTCGATGACACGACGTTCCAGTTCACCGTCGACAAGACCTATGCGCCGAGCTTCGTCCTGAACTGTCTGTCGGCAACCGTCGCGTCGGTCGTTGACGCCAAGCTGGTCAAGGAACATGTCGCCGCGGTGACGCCGAGCGACGATTACAAATACGACAACGACTTCGGCAACGCCTGGCTGAAGACCGGCTATGCCGGCTCCGGCGCCTTCAAGCTGCGCGAATGGCGGGCCAACGAGGTCGTCGTCATGGAGCGCAACGACAATTATCACGGCGAAAAGGCCAAGCTTGCCCGCGTCATCTATCGCAACATGAAGGAAAGCTCGGGCCAGCGCCTGGCGTTGGAAGCCGGCGACATCGACGTTGCCCGCAATCTCGAGCCAAACGACCTCGACGCCATCGCCAAGAACGCCGATCTCACCACCACCAGCGCGCCGAAGGGCACGGTCTTCTACATCAGCCTCAACCAGAAGAACCCGAACCTCGCCAAATCAGAGGTTCGCGAGGCCTTCAAATATCTTGTCGACTACGATGCCTTGAGCTCGACCATCCTCAAGGGCATCGGCGAGATCCACCAGACCTTCCTGCCGAAAGGCGTGCTCGGCGAACTGGACGAGAATCCTTTCAAATTGGACGTCGACAAGGCCAAGGAACTGCTCGCCAAAGCCGGCTTGGCCGATGGCTTCAGCGTCACCATGGACGTCCGCAACACCCAGCCGGTGACCGGCATGGCGGAATCGTTCCAGCAGACGCTCGGCCAGGCCGGCGTCAAGCTGGAGATCATTCCCGGCGACGGCAAGCAGACGCTGACCAAATACCGCGCCCGCAACCACGATATCTATATCGGCCAGTGGGGCCAGGACTATTTCGATCCGAACTCTAACGCGCAGACGTTCGCCAGCAACCCCGACAATTCGGATGAAGGCAAGACCAAGACGTTGGCCTGGCGCAACGCCTGGGATATTCCGGACTTGACCAAGCAGACGGAAGCGGCCCTGCTCGAGAAGGATCCGGCCAAGCGCGCCGCAATGTACCAGGATCTGCAGAGGAAGATTCTCGAAACCAGTCCTTTCATCATCGTTCACCAGCAGCTGGAAGTGGCCGGCCTGCGCAAGAACCTCAAGGGCTTCGCGCTCGGCCCGAGCTTCGACACCAATTTCGTCAGCCAGATCTCCAAGGAGTGACGCCGGCGGACGCGCCGCATGAGTACTGTTGAAAGCGAAGCGACGGCAGGGCGCGGCAGCGCCCGTGCTGTCGCTGTCGCGTCGTCGATCGCCCGTTTCCTGGTCATCGCGATAACAACCTATCTCGGTCTTCTCGCGGTAACCTTCTTCATCGGCCGGGTCATCCCGATCGACCCGGTGCTGGCGGTGCTCGGCGACCGGGCGCCGGCCAATGTCGTCGAGCGCACCCGCCGCGAGATGGGGCTCGACCTGCCGCTGATCGAGCAGTTCTACATCTATGTGAGGAATGCCCTGAACGGCAATTTCGGCACCTCGGTGCTGACCACCAACCCGGTGATGACCGACATCCGCCGCGCCTTTCCGGCGACGATCGAGCTGGCGACGCTGGGAACGCTGATCGGTGCTTTGCTTGGTGTGCCGCTCGGCGTGCTGGCCGCGGTCCGCCGGGGCAGCATCATCGACCAGATCGTGCGGATCATCGGCCTGGTCGGCTACTCCGTGCCGATCTTCTGGCTGGGACTGCTGGCGCTTGTGCTGTTCTATGCCAGGCTGCAATGGGTGGCTTTTCCCGGCCGCCTCGACATCGTCTACGAATACACCTTCACGCCGATCACCGGCTTCTATCTCCTGGATGCGCTGTGGCAGCGGCAGTGGGATGTGTTTCGCGATGCCTTCCGCCACATCATCCTGCCGGCCTCGCTGCTTGGCTATTTCTCGCTCGCCTATATCAGCCGGATGACCCGATCGTTCATGCTGAACGAGCTTGCCCAGGAATATATCGTCGCGGCGCGCGCCAAGGGCCTGTCGGAAACGCGCATCATCTGGGGCCACGCGCTGCGCAACGCGGCGGTGCCGATGGTCACCGTGATCGCACTTTCCTATGCCGGCCTGCTCGAAGGCTCGGTGCTGACCGAGACCGTGTTCTCATGGCCGGGGATCGGCCTCTACATCACCAATTCCCTGCAGAACGCCGACATGAACGCGGTGCTCGGCGGCACCATCATCATCGGCTCGGTGTTCATCGGCATCAATCTGCTGTCCGACCTGCTCTATCGGGTGCTTGATCCGAGGACCAAAGTGAGATGAGCAGAGGTATCGCACTTTCTGGCTTGGCTGCGGCCAATCACCCCCACTCCGGCCCTTCGGGCCACCTCTCCCCCTGCCCGGGGGAGAGGAAAAGCTGGTCGCACGCGTGGCGCCTTTCCTCTCCCCCGTCGAACGGGGGAGAGGTGGTCTGCGAAGCAGACCGGAGTGGGGGTCGACAGCTTCAAGAGGCATCGTCATGACCGCCTCCCACGCCGGCCCCCTCTCCCGTCGCGACTGGCTGCTCAGCGAGCGGCCGGCGTCGCGCATGCAGGCCAGGCTCGGCCGCGCCTATGTCGCGTGGCGGCGCTTTTCCGCCAATCGGCTGGCGTTTCTCGGCCTGCTCATCATCATCGCTTTGCTGGTGGTCGCCGCCTTTGCCGATGTGCTGGCGCCCTATTCGCCGACATTCGGCGACCTCAAGGGCTCGCGCCTGCTGGCGCCAAGTGCCGAGCACTGGTTCGGCACCGACGACCTCGGCCGCGACATCCTTTCGCGCGTCATCTTCGGCTCGCGATGGACGCTTTACGTCGTCATTCTCGTCGCAGTCATCGCCGCTCCTATCGGCCTGCTGGTCGGCACCGTCGCCGGTTATGCCGGCGGCTGGATCGATGCGATCCTGATGCGCATCACCGACATCTTTCTCGCCTTTCCGAAGCTGATCCTGGCGCTGGCCTTCGTCGCCGCACTCGGCCCCGGCATCGAGAATGCGGTGCTCGCCATCGCCATCACCTCATGGCCGCCCTACGCCCGTATTGCGCGTGCCGAAACGCTCACCGTGCGCAATTCGGACTATATCAAGGCGGTGCAGTTGATGGGCGCCTCGCCGTTCCGCATCGTGCTGCGCCACATCATGCCGCTCTGCATCTCCTCGCTGATCGTCAGGGTGACGCTCGACATGGCCGGCATCATCCTGACCGCCGCCGGTCTCGGCTTCCTCGGCCTCGGCGCGCAACCGCCGCTGCCGGAATGGGGCGCAATGATCGCCTCGGGCCGCCGCTTCGTGCTCGACCAATGGTGGGTGGCCGGCGCACCGGGTTTTGCCATCCTCGTCGTCAGCCTCGGTTTCAACCTGCTCGGCGACGGCCTGCGCGACGCGCTCGACCCCCGGAGTGGTGACCAATGAGCGGCGATCAATGAGCAGCGACCAATGAGCACCCTGTTGGACGTCGACGATCTGCACGTCACCTTTCCGACGCGCACCGGCCGGATCGAGGCGGTGCGCGGCGTCTCGTTCTCGCTCGGTCGCGAACGGCTCGGCATCGTCGGCGAGAGCGGTTCCGGCAAGTCGCAAACCGGCCGCGCCATCATGGGTCTGACCCCGCCGCAGGCCGAGGTCACTGCCAACAAACTTGCCTTCGGCGGCATCGACCTGCTCGCGGCCTCGCCCCGCGACCGCCGGGCGCTGCGCGGCAAGCGCATCGCCATGATCCTGCAGGATCCGAAATATTCGCTCGACCCGGTGATGAGCATCGGCCGACAGATCGTCGAGACGCTGCGCACGCATGAGAAGGTCGGCAAGGCGGAGGCCCGCGACCGCGCGCTCGCCATGCTGGAGGCGGTGCAAATACGCGATCCCGCCCGTGTCTTCGACCTCCATCCGCACGAGGTCTCGGGCGGCATGGGCCAGCGCGCCATGATCGCCATGATGCTGATCGCCGGGCCTGAAATGATGATCGCCGACGAGCCGACCTCGGCGCTCGACGTCACCGTGCAGCTCGACGTGCTCGGCATCCTCGACAGGCTGGTCAGCGAGCGCGGCATGGGGCTGATCTTCATCTCGCACGATCTGCGCCTGGTCTCGTCGTTCTGCGACCGGGTGATCGTTATGTATGCCGGCAAGGTGGTCGAGCAACTCAAGGCGTCGGAGCTCGGCCGCGCCCAGCATCCTTACACGCGCGGCCTGCTCAACTGCATGCCCAAAATCGGCGCCGACCGCCACCCGCTGCCGGTGCTCGACCGCAAGCCGGAGTGGGCGGCATGACGGCAGCACTTTCCGTCGACAGGCTGGAGGTGGTCTTCGATCGCTTTCGCGCGCTGAAGGGTGTCAGCCTCGAAGTGCAATCCGGCGAATCCTTCGGCCTGGTCGGCGAATCCGGCTCCGGCAAATCGACGCTGCTGCGGGCGATCGCCGGTCTCGCGCCGGCCGCTTCGGGCAGCATAACGGTCAACGGGAAAAAACTCGGCGCACGCCGCGACAAGGCGTTCTATCGCGAGGTGCAGATGGTCTTCCAGGACCCCTACGGCTCGCTGCACCCGCGCCAGACCGTCGACCGCCTGCTGCAGGAGCCGCTCGCCATCCACGGCTTTGCCGATGGAGAAAAGCGCATCCAGCGGGCGCTCGACGAGGTCGGGCTCGGTACCGGCTTCCGCTTCCGCTATTCGCATCAATTGTCGGGTGGCCAGCGCCAGCGCGTGGCGATCGCGCGGGCGCTCATCCTCGAACCGGCGATCCTGCTGCTCGACGAGCCGACCTCGGCGCTCGACGCCTCCGTGCAGGCGGAGGTGCTCAACCTGTTGGAAGCGATCCGGCGGCGGCGCAAGCTGACCTTCCTGATGGTCAGCCACGACCTCGCCATCATCACCCATATGTGCGAGCGGCTGATGGTGATGCAGAACGGCGAGGCGGTCGAACACCTCACGGCGGGCGACCTCGTCGAGCGCCGCGTCAGCAAGGATTACACGCGCAATTTGCTCAGGGCCAGCGAGGGGTTTGTGCGGACGTAACGTCTATCGCTTACGTCGCGTTCCCGCCCACCCCCCTCTGTCCTGCCGGACATCTCCCCCGCAAGGGGGGAGATCAGCAGCTTCGGCGCTTCGCTGACTCCTGCAACGATGACAGTTGGCGAAAGCGGCTGAGCGCTTAATCTCCCCCCGTGCGGGGGAGATGGCCGGCAGGCCAGAGGGGGGTGGGAAGGATCGCGACACTAACGGCAGACCCAATCGCCTGCCGCCAGTGCCAACTTGAGGAAAACATGAAATAACGCCAGAACAAATCTGAACCACCACCAAACGAGAACGGGCGCCGGCCCGGTGAGGGAACATCATGAAGAACTCAGCCATTTCCGAACGGAAGAACCAGTCGATCTCGCGCGGCGTCGGCATGACCACGCAGATTTATGCCGACCGCGCCGAGAATTCGGAAATCTGGGATGTCGAAGGCCGCCGCTATATCGATTTCTCCTCGGGCATCGCCGTCGTCAACACCGGCCACCGTCATCCCAAGGTGATCGAGGCGGTCAAGGCGCAGCTCGACCGCTTCACCCATACCTGCCACCAGGTGGTGCCCTATGAGAGCTATGTCAGGCTGGCCGAACGGCTGAACGGCATGCTGCCGGGCAAATTCGACAAGAAGACGATTTTCGTCACCACCGGTGCCGAAGCGGTGGAGAACGCCATCAAGATCGCCCGCAACGCCACCGGCCGGCCGGCGGTCATTGCCTTTGCCGGCGGCTTCCATGGTCGCACCTTCATGGGCATGGCCCTGACCGGCAAGGTCGTGCCCTATAAGGTCGGCTTCGGCGCCATGCCGGCCGATGTTTTCCACGCGCCGTTCCCGGTGGCGCTGCACGGGATCACGGTCGCCGATTCGCTGGCCGCGCTCGACCGCCTGTTCAAGGCCGATGTCGAGCCGGCCCGCGTCGCCGCCATCATCGTCGAGCCGGTGCAGGGCGAGGGCGGATTTTACGAGGCGCCGCGCGAGTTAATGACCGCGCTGCGCAAGATCTGCGACCAGCACGGCATGCTGTTGATCGCCGACGAGGTGCAGACTGGTTTTGCCCGCACCGGAAAGATGTTCGCCATGGATCATCACGAAGTGGCGCCCGACATCACCACCATGGCGAAAAGCCTGGCCGGCGGCTTCCCGCTGGCGGCGGTCACCGGGCGTGCCGAAATCATGGATGCGCCCAACCCCGGCGGGCTCGGCGGCACCTATGGCGGCAGCCCGATCGGCGTTGCCGCGGCGCACGCCGTGCTCGACGTGATCGACGAGGAAAAGCTGTGCGACCGCGCCAACACGCTGGGCAACCGGCTGAAGCAGCGGCTGCAATCGATCCGCGACGACACGCCGGAGATCGTCGATATCAGAGGCCCCGGCTTCATGAACGCTGTCGAGTTCAACGAAGTGAACAAGGGCCTGCCGTCGGCCGAGATCGCCAATGCGGTCCGGCTGAAGGCGCTCGACAAGGGCCTGATCCTGCTCACCTGCGGCGTCTACGGCAACGTCATCCGCTTCCTGGCGCCGATCACCATCCAGGACGAAGTGATGAACGAAGCCCTCGATATCCTGGAAAGCTCGATCCGCGAGGTCCGCGCCGCCTGAGCGCGCTTGCCTTCTCCCCTTGTGGGAGAAGGTGGATCGGCGCGTAGCGCCGAGACGGTTGAGGGGTGTTGGAAGAAATGAGGCGTTGGCGTTCCCTGGAGCACCCCTCATCCGACCTCGCTTCGCGAGGCCACCTTCTCCCACAAGGGGAGAAGGCAAGGGCATCCTTATTCGGCGGCGCGGACGGGCTCTACCTGCTGGAAAGCGGCGAGCGCCGCCTTCAATCCGTCCGGTCCCGTCCCAACCGTCTGCGGCGTCGGCGAAAAGCCGGCGCCGAGCATCTTGCGGCCAAGCATGTGGTCGCCAGGCCGGTTGACCGATTCGATGCCGAGCAGACGATTCCCAGCATAGTGGTAGATGGAGAACCGGTTCTCGTTGACGTCGCCGAGCACGACATGGCTGTCGCCGCCCGAAATCAGGCCGACCATCTGCAGTTTGATGTCGCCGATGTCGGACCAGAACCATGGCACCGCCGCAAACGCGTCGACGTGACCGAGGATGGTGCGCGCGGCGAGGCGCGCCTGGTCGGTTGCATTTTGCACCGATTCCAGCCGCACATCGCCGCCGGTGAGCCAATGCCGGTAGGAGGCGGCATCGCCGATGGCGAGGATTTCGGGCACAGACGTGCGCATCTGCTGGTCGACGCGGATGCCGTTGGCGACAGTTATGCCGGCGGCTTGCGCCAGTTCGACGTTCGGCACGACGCCGATGCCGATGATGACCATCTGCGCCGGCAGCCGCTCGCCGGATGCGGTGATTGCCGCCGAGACATGGCCGTTCTCGCCTTCGAGCCGCGCGATCGTGGTGCCGCTGAGGATGCGCACGCCGGTCGCTTCCAGCCGCTGCCGCACGTGGCGCGCGATGATCGGCGCCACCGCCCGGCCGAGCAGCCGGTCGACCGCCTCGACCACGGTGACCTTGCGGCCGACCGCTTTGAGCGTCGCGGCGATCTCCAGCCCGATGAAGCCGCCACCGAGGATGGCGACATCCTCGCTCTGCGCGCTCAATTCGCGGATCAGGCGTGCGTCGGCGAGCGAGCGCAGCGACACCACGCCTGAAAAATCCGAACCCGGCAGCGACAGCAGGCGCGGCCGCGAACCGGTCGCCAGGATCAGCCGGTCGAACGGCAGTGTGCCGCGGTCTGATAGCTCCAGCCTGCGGCCGCCGGCATCGATGCGATCGATGCGGACGCCCGGCCGGTAGTCGATCGCGCTGCCGGTATAAAACGCCTCGCCGCGCAGCGGCTGCGGTTTGGCCTCCTGATCCTTGATGAAGGTCTTTGACAGCGGCGGCTTGTGATAGGGCAGTTCGTCCTCGTCACTGATGAGGATCACGGGTTCGTCGTAGCCGCCCTCGCGCAGGCTGGCGGCCGATTGCACGCCCGCATGACCCGCACCGACAATGACCACACCGTTTTTCATCGCAGCCCCAATTCTCCATCCCCCCGATTCTTCATCCCAATGCGTCAACAAAGTCTAGGACGTCTCGCCAAGTGGCGATTGTCTGGCGCCGCCGCAAGACCGCCTTTGCGGGTCGCACCCGGAATGGCGATCTGTCAATCGTCTCGTTCAACGGCGGCACGGCAAATGCGGCTAAAGTTGACACTTGCAGTTTAGAATAATTCTAAACTGTTGTTTCAATTGGCTTTTCTCTCTGAAATTGGTTGACTTCCGGCACCTTCATCGCTTTATGGAAGCTTGCGCGTCAAGCGCATCCCTTTGATGTCTGGGCCTTGAACCCTTTCGATTGGAGGCATTTCGATGTCTTTCTTCCGCAAACCGCGCTATGCCGCGGCCTGTATCTCGCCCAATGGCAGGGACCTGCCTTGGCGCCGATTGCCTGCCGACGCGCCTTTGGCGCCGGCATTTTCACTGAATTCCCGAGGGAGATGACAATCATGAGAGCGATGATCACGGCGCGATATGGCAGCAGGCTTGCAGCGATCGGCGCCACCGCGGCATTGACGGCGGCGATATTCGTGCTGCCGGCCAAGGCGGAAACCGATGCCAAGGCGGTCGTCAAGACCTATTCCGATATTGCTCTCGCCAAATATGAGGATTCGCTGACCACGGCGCAGGCGCTCAACAAGGCCGTCGACGCGCTGCTCGCCAGGCCTTCGGTGGAGACGCTGGCTGCCGCCCGCGAGGCCTGGAAGGCATCGCGCGTTCCCTATCAGCAGACCGAAGTCTATCGCTTCGGCAACGCCATCGTCGACGACTGGGAAGGCAAGGTGAATGCCTGGCCGCTGGACGAAGGCCTGATCGACTATGTCGCCGAGAACTACGGCACCGAGTCGGACGCGAATGCGCTGTACACCGCCAATGTGATCGCCAACGAGTCGATCGAGATCGACGGCAAGAAGATCGACGCTACAAATCTGACGCCGGAGTTCCTCTCCGGCACGCTGCAGGAAGCCGGCGGCATCGAGGCCAATGTGGCGACTGGCTATCACGCCATCGAATTCCTGCTGTGGGGCCAGGACCTGCACGGCACCGGCCCGGGCGCCGGCGAACGGCCCTATACCGACTACGACCTCGCCAACTGCACCGGCGGCAATTGCGATCGTCGCGCGCAGTATTTGAAGTCGGCGAGCGAGCTTCTGGTTTCCGATCTGCAGGACATGGTCGACGACTGGAAGGAAGGCGGCGCCGCCCGCAAGAACCTTGCCGATGGCGAGCCGAAAGCCGGCGTCTCGGCCATCCTCACCGGCATGGGCTCGCTCTCCTACGGCGAACTCGCCGGCGAGCGGATGAAGCTCGGCCTGCTGCTGCACGACCCGGAAGAGGAGCACGACTGCTTCTCCGACAACACCTACGATTCCCATCTCTACGATGCCGTCGGCATTCGCGCCGCCTACAAGGGCAGCTACACGCGCCTCGACGGCACCGTCGTCGAAGGCCCTTCGGTGTCCGACATGGTCAAGGAGGGCGATCCGGCGATCGACAAGGAACTGTCGGACAAGCTTGATGTCACTGTCGCCAAGATGGAAGCCATCAAGGCGCGGGCGCTTGGCGGCGAGGCCTATGACCAGCAGATCGGCGAAGGCAATAGCCAAGGCAATGCCACCGTGCAGGCGGCGATCGACGCGCTGGTCGATCAGACCAAGTCGATCGAACGCGCCGTCGGCACCCTGAAACTCAATGCTATCGCCTTCGAGGGCTCGGACAGCCTCGATGCGCCAGACAAGGTGTTTCAGTAAGACGTCGATGCGCGGAGCCAGAACCGAAAGTCCGCGTCGCGAAAACTGGAAAACGGTCTCGGTATCAGGCTCCACCTAAGAAAATAAGCCACACGGCGCCGAGCACGCGCCGTCAGCCACACAGAGCAAATAATGCTGATCTGCCATTGCAACATCATCACCGAGAAGGAGATTGAGCAGACGATCGTCGAGCTGCTGGATCAGGACCCCTGGCAGCTTATCGTGCCGGCGAAGATCTATCATGCCATGCAGAAGCGTGGTCGCTGTTGCGGCTGCTTCCCAAATGTGGTCGAAACGATCATTCGGGTAACCGAAAATTACCACACCCGCTCGGAGGCGAGCGGCGTGGATGTCGTTTCACACCTGGATCGCGTCAGAGGCCTGCGCGTCCAATACGGGAGCAGAACCCATGAAAGGCGAACAACAGATCATAGAGCGGCTTAACGAAGCTCTGTTTCTGGAACTTGGAGCAGTCAATCAGTACTGGGTGCATTTCCGGCTGCTGGAGGACTGGGGATACGCCAAGCTGGCAAAGAAGGAACGCGCCGAGTCGATCGAGGAGATGCACCATGCCGACCGGCTCGTGGCCCGCATCATCTTCCTTGAAGGCCATCCGAACCTGCAGTCGGTAGCGCCGCTGCGCATCGGACAGAATGTCAAGGAAGTGCTCGAATCGGATCTTGCCGGCGAATATGACGCGCGCACTGCCTACAAGCGGTCGCGCGAGATTTGTGAGGAAGCAGGTGACTATGTGACGATGAAGCTGTTCGAGGATTTGTTGTCCGACGAGGAAGGTCACATCGACTTCCTCGAGACGCAACTCGACCTGCTCGCCTCGATCGGCGAGGAAAAATACGGCCAGCTCAACGCCGCATCAGCCGACGAGGCGGATTAGGGACATGCGGGAATGCGGCGCTCCTTAGATTACTTGCGCCGCTTGCGGCGGGTCGAGGATTGCGGCCTGCCGTCCCAGCACAACCCGCGATACGGCGGGCATCGCGGGCTTTCGCTTGCCGCAGTCGTCGCGCTGACCGCCTCGGCGCTGGCCGGCGCGCCCGAACCGGCGGGCCTCGCCACCAGCCGTGCCGATCTCACGCCGAAGGATCTTTCTCGCGTCATTGCCATCACCAGGCCGACCAATGATTTCTCCAGGCCCGAACAGTTCGAGCCGATGCAGGGCGGCGCCGGCACGTCGCGCAAAGGCGCCAACAAGGACGCTTTCTCGCAATCCTCCGCCAATATTACTTTCGAGGAAGAAGGCACCTTCAAGCTCGGCAATGCGCTCTTTCGCAAGAACTGGGTGTCGTCGCCCTCGTCGACGCAGGCATCGGACGGGCTTGGTCCGCTGTTCAACGAGCGGGCGTGCCAGAATTGCCATCTGAAGGACGGTCGCGGTCATCCGCCGGAAGCCGACGGCGGTACCACCTCGATGTTCCTGCGGCTGGCGCGGCAGGCGAGCACCGAGGAGGAGAAAGCAGCGCTGGCCGCCCGCAAGGTGCTCAACTTCCCCGATCCGGTCTACGGCTCGCAATTGCAGGACCTGGCCGTTCCGGGTCTTCGGGGCGAAGGCAGGATGCGTGTCGTCTATCAGCAGCAAAAAGTCACGCTGCCGGAGGGCACCGTGGTTTCGCTGCGCAAGCCGAGCTATTCGGTCGATGATCTTGCCAACGGGCCGCTCGATCCGCAGACCACGCTTTCGCCGCGCTTGACGCCGCCGATGATCGGCCTCGGCCTGGTCGAGCAAATCGCGCCGGCGGACATTCTCGCCGATGCCGATCCGGACGATCGCAATAGTGACGGCGTGTCCGGCAAGCCCAACATCGTGCGCGACGGCCAGAGCGGCGAGCCGACGCTCGGCCGCTTCGGCTGGAAGGCGCAGACTCCTTCGATCCGCCAGCAAGCGGCGGACGCTTTCGCCGGCGACATCGGCATTTCGACGCCGGAAGTGCCAAACCACTGGGGCGATTGCACCGCAGCCGAAAAGCACTGCCTTGCCATGGCCAACGGCGTCCAGGAGCGCCTCGGCCCGGTCGAGGCGCCGCCGCCGGTCATGGACCTGGTCACCTTCTATTCGCAAAACCTCGCCGTGCCGGCGCGGCGCGATCTCGACAAGCCCGATGTGCTGGCCGGCAAGAAGCTGTTCTACGACATGGGCTGCATTTCCTGCCATACGCCGAAATTCGTCACCCGCCGCGGCACGCCCAACAAGGCACAGGCCTTCCAGCTGATCTGGCCCTATTCCGATTTTCTGCTGCACGACATGGGGCCGGGCCTCGCCGACGGGCAAGCGGCGGGCGATGCTAGCGGGAGCGAATGGCGCACGCCGCCGCTGTGGGGCATCGGTCTTACCGAGACCGTCAACGGCAACAGCTTCTTCCTGCACGACGGGCGGGCGCGCACCCTGACCGAGGCGATCCTGTGGCATGGCGGCGAGGGGCAGAAGGCGCGTGACCGTTTTGCCGCCGCCGCCGCGCCCGGTCGCGCCGCATTGGTCAAATTCCTGGAGTCGTTGTGATGTCGAAGCGAGTCGTTGTGATGTCGAAGCGTCTGGCGTTTGTCCTGGTCCTCTCGCTGGTCCTCGCGGGCGCATTGCCGGCGTCCGCAGCGGTGAAGGCTTCCGACGTGATCCAGCGGGCGATCGACGGCTTTGTCCGCCCGGCCTATGCACGCCTGCATGACCATGCGGACAGCCTGACCAAGGCAATGCGCACGCTGTGCGACGCGCCCTCGCAGGACCATCTCGATGCGGCGCGCGCCGAATTCTCCGGCACCGTGGATGCCTGGTCGGTCGTCGAGATCATCCGCATCGGACCGATCACGCAGAACAACCGGTTGGAGCGCATGCTGTTCTGGCCGGACCGCAAGAGCATCGGCCTGAGGCAGGTGCAGGCGGCGCTGGCCAGTAAAGACCGGACCGCCGCCGATCCGGCCCAGCTGGCGAAAAAGAGCGTCGCCATGCAAGGGCTCGGCGCGCTGGAATTCGTGCTTTACGGCGATGGCGCCGAGCGGCTCGCCGGCAAGGAGGATCCCTATCGCTGCGCTTACGGCGCGGCCGCCGCCGGCAACATCGAAACGATTGCCGCCGAGGTCAGAGACGCCTGGAACAAGCCCGACGGCTTTGCAGCACTTTGGGCCAATCCGGAGCCGCAAAACGCACTCTACCGCGACGGCACGGAAGCGGTGACCGAACTGGTCGGCGTCTTCATCAACGAACTGGAGATGGTCCGTGACGTGCGCCTGAAAGGTTTTCTGGGGAGTAGCCCGGAGGCCGACAAGCTGAAACAGGCGATCTACTGGCGTTCACAAAACACCGCGCGTTCGCTGACCGGAAACCTTTCGGGCATGGACGCGCTGTTCCAGGCTTCGCAGCTTGGCGACGCGCTGCCGCCCGATGCGCGCTGGATGGCGGAATCGATCCACATCCAGCTCGTCAACGGCGCCGCCGACGCCAGCGCCATCAGAGGCCCGATCGACAAGGCGCTTGCCGATCCAGCGCTGCGCCAGAAGTTCGACCACTTCTTGCTGGTGACATCCAGCCTGTCGACCCTGATCGGCACCAGGCTAACCGCCGAATTCGGCCTGACCGCCGGGTTTTCGTCGCTCGACGGAGACTGACTCTGCGCACGTCGCTGATCCACCGCCGCGACTTCCTGAGGGCTGCCGGGGCAGGCTTTGTTGCCGCGATGGCGCCATCGGCATGGGCGAAGACGCTTGCTGCCGACGCCGTCTTCGCCACCGCGTTCGTCAAGCGCGGCGGCAGCTATGGCGCGGCGATCCTGTCCGAGGCCGGCAAGGTGCTGCATGCCATCGACCTGCCCGCCCGCGGTCACGACGTCACCTTCGATCCGCTGTCGAAGCGCTCCGTGGTGTTTGCCAGGCAGCCCGGCACTTTCGCGGTGGTCTTCGACCACACCGGCCGCGACGAGCCGCTGACCATTGCCAGCATCAGTGGCCGGCATTTCTTCGGCCACGGCGTGTTTTCGACCGACGGTGCGCTGCTCTACGCCACCGAGAATGATTTCGACAATGCCGCCGGCGTGGTCGGCGTCTATGACGCGCGTGCGAAATTCAATCGCGTTGGCGAGTTTCCGACCTATGGCATGGGTCCGCACGAGCTTCTGCTGCTCGGCGACGGCAGGACGATTGCCGTCGCCAATGGCGGCATCGAGACGCATCCGGATTATGGGCGCGCCGAGCTCAACATCGCGACGATGAAGCCATCTTATGTGCTGGTCGACCGCCTTACCGGCGACCTTGTCGAAGAGCATGAATTGCCGCCGGCGCTGCACCAGCTTTCGATCCGGCACATGGATACCGACAAATCCGGCGCGGTCTGGTTCGGCTGCCAGTACAGGGGGCCGGGCAGCGATCGTCCGCCGCTGGTCGGCCGCGCCGCGCGTGGCAAGGATCTGCAACTGCTCGACATGCCGCAGGACGTGCTCTCCGGCTTCAGGAACTACATCGGCTCGGTCGCCGCCAACCCTGCTGCCGGTATCGTCGCGGTGTCCTCGCCGGAAGGCAACTCGCTTGCCATCATCGATTCGGCCAGCGGCCGGATCGTCGCTACCAGCGCATTGGCCGAGGTCTGCGGCGTGGCGCCCGACGGGGCGAGCTTCATGGCGACGACCGGCACCGGCCAAATCGTTGAAGCCGGTGGCGCGACTCGGTCCGAGCCGGACTATGTCTGGGACAATCACATGCTGCGCATCGACCAGGCCGCGTAGTGCGGCACTGGTTCATTGACGGTTGTGGTCGCCGAAAGTTACCTCTTTTTTGGGCGAGGTCGAAGCGAAGCCGCCAAACGATTTATGCATTATCCCCTTGCAGGGATGTGCCATGGCAGGCACAGGGAAATTGTCTTTCGAACCCCTGTGCCCCAAGCGGGTGCTCCCAACCGGCCGTCTCATGAAGTTGCTTGCCATCGACTGTGCCGCCAATCTCTGCGCCGCCTGTGTCTACGACGCGGCGGCCGGGAAGGAACTCGGCCGCTCGGTGCTCGATCTCGGCAAGGGCCATGCCGAACATCTGATGGCTGTGATCGAAGAGGCGTTGACGACCGGCGGCGCCGACTATGCCGGCCTTGGCGCCATCGCTGTCTCCACCGGCCCGGGCTCCTTCACAGGACTGCGCGTCGGCGTCTCGGCGGCGCGGGGGCTGGCACTGGCGCTGAAAATCCCGGCAGTCGGGGTGACGACGCTGGAAGCGCTGGCGGCGCAAGCGAAAGCGACATTTCCCGGCCGCGCCGTGCTGGCCGCGCTCGACGCCGGCCGCGAGGAGATCCATGCAGCGCTTTACGACGAAGCATCCGTTTTGATTTACGGTCCCGCGGTGACCACGCTTCCGCAAGCCGCCGCCATGGCGGTTGACAGATCTCCGGTTCTGGCCGGCACGGCGGCCACGCAAATCGCCGCATCGGCCGGGCGGGCCTTCGACATTGGCCCGACAAGTGCCACTGCGGATATCGCAATCTATGCCCGGCTGGCCGCTGCCAAGGGCGAAGGCGAAAAGCCGAAACCGCTCTATCTGCGCGGAGCCGACGCAAAACCGCAGGCCGGGTTTATCCTGTCCAGGAAGAAAGCCGGGAAGAAAAACTGATGCGCATTCCTTTCCTCCCGCCGCGCCGCAGGGACTTTGCGCTCGAGCCGCTGACCGTTGCCGACAGTGCGGCCCTGTCGGTGCTGCATCGCGAGGATTTCGTCCGGCCGTGGAGCGATGACGAATTCGCTGCGTTGATCGAGCAGGACACGGTGTTCGGCTATGCCGCGCGCGAGACCGGCCAGGGTGCCAAGCCGCCCGTCGGTTTCGTGCTGGCGCGCCTGGCAGCCGGTGAAGGCGAGATCCTGACTGTCGCGGTGGCGCGCTCCCATCGCCGCCAGGGCCTCGGCTGGCAATTGATGGATGCGGTGCTGCGCGAACTGCATGCGCAGCGCGCCGAGGCACTTTTCCTCGAGGTCGACGAGACCAACGTCGCCGCCATCGCGCTCTACCGGCGGCTGGGATTCCGCGAGGTCGGCAAACGTGCCAACTATTACAGGTCGCCCGAGCACGGCCCGACCGGAGCGCTTGTCATGCGCCGCGATCTTCGCTAGCCAGAGCGCGCGGCAGGGCCTGGAGCAACATGATCGGAAAAATCAGGATTTTCCTGGCGCTGGGCCTCGTTGTCGCAGGCTCGTTGATCCTCGTGCCGTTGCAGATCCTGTCGATGAAGACCGGCCTCTGGCGCGAGACGTTCATCCTCAGGATCTGGCACCGGCTCATCATCCGGGCGCTCGGCATGCGCATCCATGTCAAGGGGACCTTGTCCAATCAGCGCCCGCTATTGGTTGCGTCGAACCACGTTTCCTGGACCGACATCATGGTGCTGGGGTCGATGGCCGACGTGACGTTCATCGCCAGGGCCGACATGGCCGGCTGGCCATTGATCGGCATGTTGTCGAAGCTGCAGCGCACGGTTTTCATCGAGCGCGAGCGCAAGCGTTCGTCAGGCGACCAGGCGAGCGAAATCGCCAGCCGCATGGCCAAGGGCGACGCCATGGTGCTGTTTGCCGAAGGGTCGACCTCCGACGGCAACATGATCTTGCCGTTCAAGAGCACGCTGTTCGGCGCCGCCTCGATGGCGATTTTGGAAGCGGCGGCCGAAACGGTCTTCATCCAGCCGGTGGCGATCGTCTACACGCGCCTGCACGGCGTGCCGCTCGGCCGCAGGCACCGGCCGATTGCCGCCTGGATCGGCGACGAGGATTTGATGCCGCATCTCAAGGTGATGATGGCGGAGGGCGGGCTCGATGTCGAAGTGCATTTCGGCGAGCCGGTCGCCTTCTCCAGGGGCTCCAGCCGCAAGGAAACGGCTAGGCTGATGGAAAGTCAGGTGCGTGATATGGTGCAGGCGGCGCTCGCCGATCCGCGACCGAGCCGGTAAGCTGGAAAAGCCCCAGCGCTTTGCGCGTCCAAAGGCGGCGCCGCGCTGTAAGGCAGAATCGTCTGTTTTTTGTCGAGGAAAGGCGTTAGAAGCCGCCAGATGGAATTGAACACGATCGAACGGGACGACATCGATATCGCGGCCGAAACTGCGGTCGCGCCGCCTGCCGCGAGCCGGAAGGTCTTCGTCAAGACCTATGGCTGCCAGATGAACGTCTACGATTCGCAGCGCATGACCGATGCACTGGCCGCCGACGGCTATACTGCGACGGATACAATCGGCGAGGCCGATCTGGTGCTGCTCAACACCTGCCATATCCGCGAGAAAGCCGCCGAAAAGGTCTATTCCGAACTCGGCCGCATTCGTGAGATGAAGGCCGAACGGGCTCGGGCCGGCCGCGAGATGCTGGTCGGCGTCGCCGGCTGCGTGGCGCAGGCCGAGGGCTCCGAGATCATTCGCCGCTCGCCTTCTGTCGATCTGGTCATTGGCCCGCAGACCTATCACCGGCTTCCGCATGTGCTGGCACGGGTGCGCGGCGGCGAAAAGATCGTCGAGACCGACTACGCCATCGAGGACAAGTTCGAGCATCTGCCGCAGCCGAAGCGCGCCGAGATCATCAGGCGCGGCGTCACCGCGTTCCTGACCCTGCAGGAAGGCTGCGACAAGTTCTGCACCTTCTGCGTCGTGCCCTATACCAGAGGCTCGGAAGTGTCGCGGCCGGTGGCGCAGATCGTCGCCGAGGCCGAGCGGCTGGCGCAAGCTGGCGTGCGCGAGGTGACGCTGCTTGGCCAGAACGTCAATGCCTGGCACGGCGAAGGCGAAAACGCCGAGGAATGGGGTCTTGGCCGCCTGCTGTTCCGGCTGGCCGAGATTCCCGGGCTGGCGCGGCTGCGCTACACCACCAGCCACCCGCGCGACATGGACGACGAATTGATCGCCGCCCACCGTGACTTGCCGGCGCTGATGCCCTATCTGCATTTGCCTGTGCAATCCGGCTCCGACCGCATCCTCAAGGCGATGAACCGCAGGCATACGGCAAAAGACTATCTGACGCTGCTCGACCGGATCCGCGCCGCACGGAGTGATATCGCGCTTTCAGGCGACTTCATTGTCGGCTTTCCCGGCGAGACGGATGCGGATTTCGAGGCGACGATGGACCTTGTCCGCCAGGTGAACTATGCCTCGGCCTTCTCGTTCAAATATTCGCCGCGCCCCGGAACGCCAGGCGCGGAAATGGCCGATCATGTGCCGGAAGCGGTCAAGGACGAGCGCCTGCAGCGGCTGCAGGCGCTGTTGCTGACCCAGCAGCAGGATTTCGGCGCCAGCCTGGTCGGCAGCACCATCGACACGCTGATCGAGAAGCCGGGCCGCCAGGCCGGCCAGAAGGTCGGCCGCTCGCCGTGGCTGCAGCCGGTTATTGTTGATGAAAAGTCCGGCGAAATCGGTGAGATTATCCAGGTACGAATCACGAAGACGGGTTACAACAGCCTGTTCGCCGAATTGGCCTGAAGGTCTCGGCAGATGAGGAGAGACGGTTGAGCGCTGCGGAAGTGAAGAACCTGCCCCAGAACCTACCATCGGGGGCTTCGGATATGGCGCACATCGTTCTGACTTTCGACAATAACAAGCTTGCCAGCGCCCTTTATGGCCAGTTCGACGAGAATCTGGCCAGGCTCGAGCAGAAGCTTGGCGTCGATATCCGCTCGCGCGGCAACCAGCTGACCATCAAGGGCTCCGCCTCGGCCGCCGAGCAGGCGCGCCGCGCCCTGGACAATCTCTACGGCATTCTCCAGAAAGGCGCTGACATCGGCCAGTCGGACGTCGACGGCGCCGTGCGCATGGCGATCGCCGCCGACGACCAGCTGACGCTGCCGACGCTGGAGCGCAAGGGCAAGGTGTCCGCCGCCCAGATATCGACGCGCAAGAAGACGATCTATGCCCGCTCGCTCAACCAGGACGCCTATATGCGCGCGCTGGAGCGGTCCGAACTCGTCTTCGGCATCGGCCCGGCTGGCACCGGAAAAACCTTCCTGGCGGTGGCGCATGCGGCGATGCTGCTCGAACGTGGCATGGTCGAGCGCATCGTGCTGTCACGGCCGGCCGTCGAGGCCGGCGAGCGGCTCGGCTTTCTGCCCGGCGACATGAAGGAGAAGGTCGATCCCTATCTGCGGCCGCTCTATGACGCGCTTTACGAGATGATGCCGGCCGACAAGGTCGAGCGGGCGATTGCCGCCGAGGTGATCGAGATCGCGCCGCTGGCCTTCATGCGCGGCCGCACGCTGGCGCACTCCGCCGTCATCCTCGACGAGGCGCAGAACACCACGCCGATGCAGATGAAGATGTTCCTGACCCGTCTCGGCGAGAATTCGCGCATGATCGTCACCGGCGATCCGACCCAGATCGACCTGCCGCAAAACACCAAATCCGGTCTGGTCGAGGCGCTCAGGATCCTCGACGGCGTCACCGGCATGGTAACGGTGCGCTTCAACGAAGGCGACGTCGTCAGGCATCCGCTGGTCGCCGAGATCGTCAAGGCCTACGACCGCGACGGCAAGCTGGCCCGGGGCCTGGGCGCCGAAGGCTAGAGCATCGGACCCAAAAGTGGGAACCGGTTTTGGGGAAATCCGATGCTCAACAAAAACACGATGATGCGGCCTTATGGCTGATGACAAAAAATCTGTAGGCGGGGATCTTCCGGTTCCCGTCGACATCGATATAGCAGTCGAAGCGGGCGACTGGCCCGATGAGGCCGCGCTGACGCGGCTGGTCGATGGCGCCGTTACCGCCGCGTTTGCCGAAACCGGCGCGGCCGGCCGTTCCGAGCTCAGCATCGTTTTTTCTGACGATGCCCATATCCGCAGTCTCAATGCGGGCTGGCGCGGCAAGGACAAACCGACCAACGTCCTGTCTTTCCCGGCTTTTCCGCTCGCCAAGGGCGGTCCGCTGCCGCCCATGCTGGGCGACATTGTGCTGGCCGCCGAGACGGTTGCGCGGGAAGCCGCACTGGAAGACAAGCCTGTCGACAACCATATCACCCATCTCGTTATCCACGGCCTGCTGCATTTGCTGGGCTACGATCACGAGACCGACGCCGAGGCCGAAGAAATGGAAGCCGTCGAACGCGCAGCACTTGCAAGGCTTGCCATTCTCGATCCCTACGCGTAACTAAAAAGATCAAATGACCGGACGACGATGAACGACAAACCAGAGACTGCCGCCCGCCCAGACGCCGGCAGTGCGACCAAGCCATCCGAACAGACGGAAGAGGACTCTAGTCCGAGTACCACGACCGGCAGCTTCGCCAGCGAGTCATCGCCTGCCGGTCCTTCCCTGTTCGATCGCGTGCTCGGCCTGTTCAGGCAGCGCAACGGCACCAGCCTGCGCGAGGAGATCGCCGACGCACTTGCCGAAACGGCGAGCGATGCCGGCGCCTTTTCGCCCGGCGAACGGGCCATGCTCAACAACATTCTGCGCCTGCGCGAGGTTCGCGTCGAGGATGTCATGGTGCCGCGCGCCGACATCGAGGCGGTCGAGATCACGACGAACCTGGGCGATCTTCTGGGACTGTTCGAGCAGTCCGGCCATTCCCGCATGCCGGTCTATTCGGAGACGCTCGACGACCCGCGCGGCATGGTCCACATCCGCGACGTGCTCGCTCACATCACTAAGCTCGCCCGCGTCAGGAAGGGCAGGACGACCAGGAAAGCCGCCCCTGCCACGATTCTCGATCTCGCCAAGGTCGATCTCACGCGCACCATCGGCGACCTGACCCTGATCCGCCCGGTGCTTTTCGTGCCGCCGTCGATGCTCGCCTCCGATCTGATGGGGCGGATGCAGGCGATGCGCACCCAGATGGCGCTGGTCATCGACGAATATGGCGGCACCGATGGTCTGGTCTCGCTCGAGGATATCGTCGAGATGGTGGTCGGCGACATCGAGGACGAGCACGACGAGGACGAGCCGATGATCACCCAGACCGGCGAGGGCGTGTTCGTCGTCGACGGCAAGGCCGAGATCGACGATGTCGCCAAGATGATCGGCGAGGATTTCGCCGCCGGCGAGCATGGCGAATATGTCGACACGATCGGCGGCATGATCTTCAACACGCTTGGCCGGGTCCCGGCCCGCGGCGAAGTGGTGCAGGCCATCCCCGGCTTCGAATTCCATGTGCTTGACGCCGATCCACGCCGCGTCAAGCGGGTGCGCATCGTGGAGACCCAGAAGAGCGAGCGCCGCCGGCGCGCGGCCCGCGCCGAGCAGGCTTAAAGGCACCGCTCGCCCGATGACGGCCGACGATCCGTTCAAGCACTCAACCTTGGGCTCCGGCATATTCTACAAGAATCCGCGCGCCGCCTTGATCTGGCTTGAAAAGGCTTTCGGCTTCGAGCCGAGCATGGTGGTCAGCGACGCTGATGGCAGGCTCGTTCATTCCGAGATGCGGTTCGGTGACGGCTATATCATCGTCGATTCCGAGTGGGGCGACCATGTAGCCAGTCCCGCGTCGGTCGCCGGCAAGAACACGCAGTCGGTTATGTGTGCCTCAAGGACGGCATTGCGCCTCCGGCAGCGTCGCACCCATCCAACACCACCCCAAATTTATCAAGTATCGCCCGCGCCGTCGGAACCGCTCACACCGGCACTCAGCCCCGGGCGGATGTTTTGGTTATGGTGGAAGACGTTGTCGGGGTCGTACGAGGACTTCACGTCAGCCAGCCGGTCAAAGACGGAGTCGCCGTACGCCTCTCGGACCCGGCCCGGGTCTTCGTCGCCGCCGAGGAAATTGACGTAGACGCCTTCGCGGAAGCGGCCAAGAGCGGCGAGGACCCCCCTCGTCCAGGCCGTCTCTCGGTCGCCGAAGTCCTCGCCGGGCCGCCACGCAGCGTGGACGATGATCGCGTGCGACGCTTGCCGGTTCCCGAACGCCGTCGCGCCCTCGGCCACTCGGCTCACCGCCCCCTTCAGATGGAACATTGCCACATACGACCGTGGCGACGAGCAGGAGAATGCGTGCCCGGCGATCACGTCGATGAGGTCGTCGCGGAGCGCGGGGAGGTGGGTGGCCTTCCAGTAGTAGTTCCAACCGTGGAGGACGGTCGAGTCGAGCGCGCTCTGGAATACCACGTACGGCTTGGGCCCGGCCAGATCGAGGAGGGGAGTCCGAAATGTGCGGAGCGGGCGGAGCGCCTTCTCACCGTCCTCGATCGGCCCGGCGTAGCACGCGCCCACCATCACCACCGGGCGCCAGTGCAGTTCCTCGGGAATGACCGATAGAGGCGGCACGGTGCAGAATTTTACGACCGTGCCGAGCTCGTCGGGAGCGTCGCGGATGAAGTCGCGGTAGAAACGGAGGACCTCCCCGGCGTCGCTCGCGTCCCACAGGATAGGCCCGGCCAGAACCGTGGGCCCGACGGGGTGGAGGCGGAACTCGAACGAGGTGACCACGCCGAAGTTGCCGCCGCCGCCGCGCAACGCCCAGAACAGGTCGGGGTGCTCGTCCTCGGACGCCCGCAGCCGCTCGCCGTCGGCCGTCACGACGTCGGCGGCGAGGAGGTTGTCGACCGCGAGGCCATGCTTGCGCATCAGCCAGCCGATGCCACCGCCGAGGGTGAGCCCGGCGACTCCGGTATGGCTCACGATTCCGCCGGTGGTGGCCAGGCCGTGCGCCTGCGTCTCGCGGTCGACGTCGCCCCACAGCGCGCCACCCTGCACCCTCGCCCTGCGGCCGGCGGGATCGACCCGCACGCCCCGCATCGCCGAGAGGTCGATGACGATCCCGTCGTCGCAAACGGCGGTGCCCGCCACGCCGTGACCTCCGCCCCGTATGGCGATCTCCAGATTGTGGTCGCGAGCGAAACGCACGGCCGCGACCACGTCGGCGGTTCCGATGCATCGGGCGATCAGATGCGGGCGCCGGTCAATGGCGCCGTTCCAGATTGCACGGGCGACATCGTAGTCGGCGTGGCTGGCATTGATCAGCCGGCCTCGGAACCCGTCGATTTCCACGACGGTTGGCTGCATGCTCCCGTGGTGGGCTTCTGCGTACGTTGTTGTCGTCATAGGTGTCGTCATCGTGTCCTCCTCACGTCGAGAGAGGCCATATCGGACCACGGCGGGCCACCGCCGTATAGTCAACAATCTGGACTCCACAATCTGAGGCGGATGCGCAACACTGCTGTTGTGAGGACGTCCGTCATGAGGACATACGGCCAGTACTGCCCCATCGCCCGTGGCGCCGAGATTTTCGCCGAGCGCTGGACGCCGCTGATCATCCGCAACCTGTACCTTGGCTGCGTAAGCTTCAGCGAGATCCTGGAGGGCGCGCCCGGACTCTCCCGTACCCTGCTCTCAGAGCGGCTCAAGCAGCTCGAATGGGTCGGTGTCGTCGAGTCGAATCCCAAGCCAGACGGGCGCGGGCGCCACTACGAGCTCACGTCGGCGGGCCACGACCTCTTCACGGTCTGCCAGTCGCTCGGCGAGTGGGGCGCGCATTGGCTCGAGATCGCCCCCCAGCACCTAGACCCCTTTGTGGCCCTGTGGTCGATATGCAAGGCGCTCCGCCGGGACCGGCTCCCGGATCGACGCGTCGTCATCCGCTTCGACTTCACCGGCCGCCCACACCGGGAGCGCTATTGGCTACTCATCGAGTTCGGAGACACAGAGATCTGCAAGACTTACCCTGGCTTCGACGAGGACCTCTACATCACGGCGGAAGCCGAAGCTTTCGTCAAATGGCACGCCGGCCAGCTCAGTTGGTCCCAAGCCACCCGCGAGGACCGAATCCAGCTCGACGGCGACCTGTCGCTCGCAAGAGCCTTCCCGACCTGGAACGCCCGCAGCATGTTCGCCCACATCATGCCGGTCTCCCGCACCGTCACGAGTCATGCAGGTTGACATTCCGGATGCGGCCTCCCGATGCGGCACCGCACCGCCGGCGTGTGACGTGAACCAACTCCCATTCCTCACATGTTATCCGGAATGGAAGCCGCCGGATTGCCGATCGTCTGATATTCACATAATTCGAAGCACTGATGCCGAGAGCGGGCGTAGTTACCAAGATCCGAAGACATCCAGTGTTTTGCCATTGGCTCGACGATTGCGAATGACAGCAACGGGTCGCGAGCCGAAATTCAATCCGGCACGCAGGCTGAAGCGTGGCCGTTTGGAACGTGGACCGCAGCCTGATAAATCTTCTGCCGTGATTCGCACGACTCGGAAGCATCGATGAAGCGCCTGGCCGGCCGGATAATTCTGCTGTGGGGCTGGCGCCGCGCGCTTGTGGCGTTTCTTGCCGGTGCGCTGGCGGTTCTTGCCCAGGCGCCTTACGATTTCTTCGCCGTCTGTTTCGTTTCGTTTCCGCTGCTGGTCTGGCTCCTCGACGGCGCAACCGGCGAAGCCTCCGATGGCTGGTTACGGCATTTGCGGCCAGCCTTCGCCGTCGGCTGGTGGTTCGGCTTCGGCTATTTTCTCGCCGGCCTGTGGTGGATCGGCTCAGCACTTCTGGTCGAGGCCGACAGTTTCGCCTGGGCGCTTCCCTTCGCAGTGGTCGGAATTCCGCTGGCGCTCGCCTTTTTCTATGGTTTCGCGACAGCGGTTGCCCGGCTGCTGTGGAGCAACGACATCGGCCGCATCGCCGCCCTTGCCTTCGGCTTCGGCCTGGCGGAATGGCTGCGCGACTTTCTGTTCACCGGCTTTCCCTGGAATGCCGTCGGCTACGCGGCGATGCCGGTGCCCTTGCTTATGCAGAGCGTGTCGGTGACCGGCATGGTCGGCATCAACGCGCTGGCGGTCTTCGTCTTTGCATTGCCGGCCCTGCTTGCGGCGCGCCGGCATGTCCGCCTGGGGGGTGCACTGGCTGCCGTTCTCGTCGCGGCCCATGTCGGCTTCGGCTATGTCAGGCTTGCTGCCAGGGTCGAGCCCGCAACCCGCGCAATCGACGTCCGCATCGTGCAGCCGGCCGTCGACCTCAGCGAAAAGTGGGACCCTTCAGTGCCCGACCGGATCTTCGCCACGCTGATGGGGCTTTCGGCCAAGGCGCCAGAGGCCGGCCCAGGGACTGGCCTAGAGACTGGCCCAGAGACTGGCCATGACAAGCCGCAATTGATCCTGTGGCCGGAAACCTCCGTGCCGTTTTTTTTCGCCGAACGTCCCGATGCGCTGACCGCGCTGGGAGAGATGCTTGGTGACGGCCAGACGCTGATCGCCGGCGTCGTCCGGGAGGAGGGCGGGTCGGCGGAAGATGCCGACAGGCGGTACTACAATTCGGTGGTGGCGATCGACGACAAGGGCCAAATCGCAGATGCAGTCGACAAGGTTCATCTGGTGCCCTTTGGCGAATATCTGCCCTTTGCCGACCTGCTTGGCCGCGTCGGGCTCAAACAGCTCGTCGCCGGGCCGACAACCTACGCGGCGGGCAATGAGCGGCATCCGATCGAATTGCCCGGCGGCATCCGCGTGCTTCCGTTCATTTGCTACGAAGTCATCTTTCCCGATCTGGTGGCGGTTGACGCTACGTCAGCTGAGCTTATTGTGAATGTCACGAACGACGCGTGGTTCGGTGACACGCCGGGTCCGTACCAGCATTTCAGGCAGGCGCAGATTCGTGCGGTGGAGAACGGGGTGCCCTTGTTGCGTGCAGCCAATAACGGCATTTCCGCTGTCGTCGATCCGCGCGGACGCATCATCGACGCGCTGGCGATTGACGCACGCGGAGCCATCGATGTCCAGGTTCCGATTTCCGATCAAGCCATCGTTTCTTCCCGCCAAAGACGCATTAACGGACTTATGATCATGTTGCTGTTCGCTCTCGCCGCTTTAACAATGAATGTAAGGCAACGGCTACGGGCGAATTGACACTCGACACATTAGAAACTCATACTGTAACGGCCTGAAATTTCTCGAAGTCAGTACGTCGTTCTGTTGGGGCACTGGCCGCCGGCTTCGTTTGGGCCAGAAAAAACACAAAAAGCCGGAAAAATTCGGCGAGGAAAAAATGGCAGAAGAAAACAAGAAGAAGCCGAATCCTATCGACATCCATGTCGGAAGTCGCATCAGGCTTCGTCGCAATATGTTGGGAATGAGTCAGGAAAAGCTCGGCGAGAACCTCGGCATAACGTTTCAGCAGATACAGAAATACGAAAAGGGGACCAATCGCGTTGGCGCCAGCCGTTTGCAGGCAATCGCTTCGATACTGGGCGTGCCTGTCGCTTTCTTTTTCGAGGACGCGCCGGGCCAGGAGGCCGTGGGCAACCGCGGATTTGCCGAGGATGCATCAATGGCTTCTGCCGTCGAATTCTGCGGCAGTCCTGAAGGTCTTCAACTCAACCGGGCCTTCGTCAAGATCGCCGACGTGAAGATACGCCGCAAGGTTATCGAGCTTGTGAAGGCCCTTTCCGCCGACGAAGTCGATTGATTTTGGGCCGATTGATCTGGCGCCGCTGAAAGTCCGAAATGGCGGGGCCGTCATAGCGGGGCATGCAAATTCTCGCGATCTCGCGCATCGTGGAATTGGCATCCCGCAGGCATGCCGAGAGCGGATCGATTTTGCTCGACACCCATGCTCAAAGTCTTTTTCATCAACGGGTTGAAGCTAAGCACGTGTTGGGAGCTAAGGCACGCCGACGGCACCCTGCTGCCGGTCACAGCCGGTCGCAGTTGGTATGAGATAATAGCGCGATTTTCACACCAGAACGGCCGCACCGCTTGACGAGCGCCGCCCGGCACAGCTAACACGTGGCGCGCCAATCGGCAGCGTGCCGAGATTTTTTCAAGAGGGGACACCCGTGACGCGGCAAAACTATCTATTCACCTCGGAATCCGTTGCCGAGGGGCATCCCGACAAGGTCTGCGACCGCATCTCCGACGAGATCGTCGACCTGGTCTATCGCGAGGCTAGAAAGACCGGCATGGACCCCTGGAAGGTCCGCGTCGCCTGCGAGACGCTGGCGACCACGAATCGCGTTGTCATCGCCGGCGAGGTGCGCGTTCCCGAGACCCTGCTCAAGAAGGACAAGGCCGGCAACATCCTGATGGATGCCGCCGGTCATCCGCTCGTCAATCCGGCGAAGTTCAAGTCGGCCGCCCGCAAGGCGATCCGCGAAATCGGCTATGAACAGGCCGGTTTCCACTGGAGGACGGCAAAGATCGAGGTTCTGCTGCACGGCCAGTCGCCGGATATCGGCCAGGGCGTCGACAATGCCTCCGACCGGCAAGGCGAGGAAGGGGCCGGCGACCAGGGCATCATGTTCGGCTATGCCTGCCGCGAGACGCCGGATCTGATGCCGGCGCCGATCTATTACAGCCACAAGATCCTCGAATTGATGGCCGCCGCGCGCCATGCGGGCAACGGCGATGCCGGCCGGCTCGGGCCGGACGCCAAGAGCCAGGTCACCGTCCGCTATATCGACGGCAAGGCGGCGGAAGTGACGCAGATCGTGCTGTCCACCCAGCATCTCGACGCCGGCTGGGATTCGAAGAAGGTCCGCAACGTCGTCGAACCCTATATTCGTGAGGCGCTGGGCGACCTGAAGATCGCCGACAGCTGCAACTGGTACATCAACCCGACAGGCAAGTTCGTCATCGGCGGGCCTGACGGCGACGCCGGCCTGACCGGGCGCAAGATCATCGTCGACACTTACGGCGGTGCTGCGCCTCATGGCGGCGGCGCTTTTTCCGGCAAGGACACCACCAAGGTCGACCGTTCCGCAGCCTATGCGGCCCGCTACCTCGCCAAGAACGTGGTGGCGGCGAAGCTCGCCGATCGCTGCACCATCCAGCTTTCCTACGCCATTGGCGTCGCCCAGCCGCTGTCGGTCTATGTCGACCTGCACGGCACCGGCAAGGTCGATGAGGCAAAGCTCGAGCAGGCGCTGCGCACCGTGATGGACCTGTCGCCGTCCGGCATCCGCCGCCATCTCGATCTCAACAGGCCGATTTACGCCAAGACGTCATCCTATGGCCATTTCGGCCGCAGGGCCGGCCGCGACGGGTCCTTCTCCTGGGAAAAGACCGACCTCGCCAAGGCGCTCAAGGACGCACTCGCCGAAGCGCCTACCGAAGCAGTCGCGGCCTAGCCCGCGACGTCCATAGATTCGGAAGACATGGATCCGAAAGACATGGATCCGAAAGACATGGATCCGAAAAACCGGCCAAGCCGTGCGACCGAAGCATTTTTCGGTCGCCGGCGCGGCAAGACCATCCGTCCGCAGCAGGCGGCGGCACTGGAAAGCGGTTTCAGCACCTACCGGCTCGATCTGACGGCCGCACCGCCGGCCGACTTGCGCAGCCTGTTCGAAGCCGACGTCCGCGCCATTCATCTCGAAATTGGGTTCGGCGGCGGCGAGCACCTGCTGCATCGGGTGACGGCGGCTCCTGAGACCGGTTTCGTCGGCGTCGAGCCTTTCGTCAACGGCATGGCCAAGATGATGATGGCGGTCCGGGAACGGCCGCTTGCCAATCTTCGGGTCTATGACGACGACGCCACGCGCCTGCTCGACTGGCTCCCGCAAGCCTCGCTCGACGGCATCGACCTGCTCTATCCCGATCCCTGGCCGAAGAAGAAACACTGGAAGCGCCGCTTCGTCAGTCCGGTCAATCTCGACCGTTTCGCGCGCGTGCTGAAGTCAGGCGGAACATTCCGCTTTGCGTCCGATATCGATAGCTATATGAACTGGACGCTGCTGCACTGCCGGGCACATGAAGCGTTTGCGTGGCAGGCTGAAGAGGCAGCCGACTGGCAGCGGCCCTATGAGGGCTGGCCGGGTACACGCTACGAGGCGAAGGCCGTTCGCGAAGGCCGTCGGCCAGCCTACCTCACCTTCGTCCGAAGATAGTCCTATTCAAAGCGCGCCTAGTGTGCTTGGCCGTCGACGAGGGCCAGAGATGTCCTCGCCCCTGCGTCGCCAATCTTAGAAGCGGCCGATCTTGTTGAAGGCGGCCGGATCCATGCCGAGATTGCGCAGATCGCGCGCGCGCGGCTTGCGGCCGGCTTCGACGGCGTGCGAAGCGGCGACGGCGCTGCCGAATACGGTGAAGAAATCGCCAATGGCCGAGAAAACCTTGCGGTTGGTCATGATTATGCCCTTTCGCCTGTTGCAATGCGTGATTGATTTTGTGCAACGCAGCATAGATAGGCGCGTACTGCCTGATATCACAGGGACGTTGGCGCATGGCCGCCATGCGCCCTGTGCAACGCTACCGCCCCCGACAGTTTCGCCCACCCTGCATACGGACAACTCATCTGCTTACCACACGGACCGCATGCGGGCTTGAAACGACGGCTGCGATCGTCTATATCAGGTTCAAATTCTTGGTCGGTATGGCGAAGAGTGGGTCCACCCGGTCCCGCTCTTTTTTGTTAGCTTCCGGCCGCCGATGAAGCGACAGGAATAGAATGACGGCAACGGTACCCGATGGCGACGACCGCATCATCCGCGAAAGCGGCATTGATGCGCGCATCGCGCTGATCGTGCAACCGGTGCTGCGTGGCATCGGCTTCCGCCTTGTCAGGGTGCATCTGACGGGCCAGAATGGGCTGACGCTGCAGATCATGGCCGAACGCGAGGACGGCGCCATGACCGTCGAGGATTGCGAAGAGGTCAGCCGGGCGGTGTCGCCGGCGCTTGATGTCGATGATCCGATCGAAAAGGCGTATCATCTCGAAGTGTCGTCGCCGGGAATCGACCGGCCGCTGGTCCGCAAGTCGGATTTCGCGACCTGGACGGGTCATCTGGTGAAGATGGAAACCTCGCTCCTCGTCGCCGACCGCAAGCGCTTCAAGGGCAAGATCGCCGAGAGCGACGCGGACGGCGTGCTGATCGAGCGGGACAAGGCGGCTTATGGCGAACAGCCGACGGTGCGTGTGCCCTACGATGCGATTGCCGAAGCACGGCTGATCCTGACCGACGACCTTATCCGCGATGCACTGTCGAAGGACAACAGGGCGCGCAAGGAAGCCAGGAAGCGCCGCGGCGAGCCCGAAGACGCGCCAGGGGGCGTTGAAGCGGGCGCAGAACCGGGCGCGGAAGATGAAACCGAACAGGAAATGTGATTGGGCTGCCGGGCGCAAAGCCTCGGCAACAAGCTCGGGAGAAAAAAGATGGTTGTAAGCGCCAACAGGCTAGAACTGCTGCAGATCGCCGATGCGGTCGCGCGTGAGAAGTCGATCGACAAGTCGATCGTCATCGCGGCCATGGCCGATGCGATCCAGAAGGCGGCGCGCTCGCGCTATGGCCAGGAAACCAACATCCGTGCCGACATCAATCCGAATACCGGCGAGATGAAGTTGCAGCGGCTGATGGAAGTGGTCGAGAAGGTCGACGACTATGCGACGCAGATCGCTATTTCCTCGGCGCGCGAGCGCAATCCCGACGCGCAACTCGGCGACTTCATTGCCGAACAGCTGCCGCCGATGGATTTCGGCCGCATCGCCGCCCAATCGGCCAAGCAGGTCATCGTGCAGAAGGTGCGCGAGGCCGAGCGTGACCGCCAGTACGACGAGTACAAGGACCGTATCGGCGAGATCGTCAACGGCACCGTCAAACGCGTCGAATACGGCAATGTCATCGTCGATCTCGGCCGCGGCGAGGCGATCATCCGTCGCGACGAGCTAATCCCGCGCGAAAATTACAAATATGGCGATCGCGTCCGCGCCTATGTCTACGACGTGCGCCGCGAGCAGCGCGGTCCGCAGATCTTCCTGTCGCGCACCCATCCGCAGTTCATGGCGAAGCTGTTCACCATGGAAGTGCCGGAAATCTACGACGGCATTATCGAGATCAAGTCGGTCGCCCGCGATCCAGGTTCGCGCGCCAAGATCGCCGTCATCTCGCGTGACAGTTCCATCGATCCGGTCGGCGCCTGCGTCGGCATGCGCGGCAGCCGCGTTCAGGCGGTGGTCGGCGAATTGCAGGGCGAGAAGATCGACATCATTCCGTGGTCGCCTTCGGCCGCTTCCTTCATCGTCAACGCGCTGCAGCCGGCGGAAGTCGCCAAGGTCGTGCTCGACGAGGATGCCGAGCGCATCGAGGTCGTGGTGCCGGACGACCAACTGTCGCTGGCCATCGGCCGCCGCGGCCAGAACGTCCGGCTCGCCTCGCAGCTCACCGGCTGGGATATCGACATCCTGACCGAGCAGGAAGAGAGCGAGCGCCGCCAGAAGGAGTTCGTCGAACGCTCGGCTCTGTTCATGGATGCGCTCAACGTCGACGAGATGGTCGGCCAGGTGCTCGCCTCCGAAGGCTTCACCAGCGTCGAGGAAGTCGCCTATGTCGATGCCGACGAGATCGCATCGATCGACGGCTTCGACGAGGACACCGCCTCGGAAATCCAGGCCCGCGCCCGCGAATATCTGGAGAAGATCGAAGCCGAGCATGACGAGAAGCGCAAGGCGCTGGGCGTCAGGGACGAGTTGCGCGAGATTCCAGGCGTGACCACCGCCATGATGGTGACGCTCGGCGAGGACGGCGTGAAGACGATCGAGGATTTCGCCGGCTATGCGGCCGATGATCTGACCGGCTGGAAGGAACGCAAGGACGGCGAGACGAAGGTATTCCCGGGCGTGCTCGCCAATCACGGCGTGTCGCGCGCCGATGCTGAACAGATGGTTCTGGCTGCTCGCCTCAAGGCCGGCTGGATCACCGAAGACGAGCTTGCAGCCGAAGACGTGCCGGCTGACGAAGCCGTTGGTGCGTGAGGTGAAACCGCATCGCACACAAGCTGCCCTTGGACGAGATGAACGATCGCACTTGCATCGTCACGCGCAAACAGGCCGAACCGGATGAACTGATCCGTTTCGTCGTCGGCCCGGATTCGGCCGTCGTTCCGGATGTCAAGAAAAACCTGCCCGGACGCGGTTGCTGGGTGACTGCCGACCGCCTACATATCGACAAGGCGGCAGCGAAAAACCTGTTCGCTCGCGCCTTCAAGGCGCAGGTGACCGTGCCGACCGATCTCGGCGGCATGGTCGACGGGCTGCTTTCCAGATACGCTCTGGGCATGCTCGGTCTTGCCCGCAAGGCAGGCGCGATCGCGCTCGGCGCCACCAAGGTCGAGAGCGCGGTGCGTGGTGGGCTGGCGCTTTTCGTGTTGCATGCGACCGAGGCGTCAGATGATGGCGTCCGCAAGATCAGCCAGGCGCGACGGGCAACCGTCCACCTCGGTGGCCCCGCCATTCTTGCCTACAAACTTTTCTCCGAGGCCGAGTTGAGCTTGGCATTGGGGGGTACAAATGTGATACATGCTGCCGTTCTCGCGGGAGACGCGGGCAGGGCGGTCCAGAAGCGCATGGTTGCGCTCGACCGGTATCGGGGCGGTTCCCCGGGCGATCTGGCAATGCTTGCGGCCGTTGCTGACGAAGATGATGCCGCAGAGGATGTGGAATGAACGATACGAAATCGGGCGACGACAAGACGCTGAGTGTTACGCCGAAGAAGACCTTGACGCTGAAGCGCCCCGGTACGGAGCAGGGCACCGTCCGCCAGAGCTTCTCGCATGGCCGCACCAAGGCGGTTGTGGTCGAGACCAAGAAGCGCAAGTTCTCGCTGCCCGGTGACAAGCCGGAGCCGGCCGCTGCCGCTGTGTCCGTCTTCACGCCGAAGCCGCCGGTCGCGGCAGCGCCGGTTGTGCAGGAAGCGCCCAAGGCGCCGCCGCCTTCGCCGCCGGCAGAACGCGGCGGCATGGTGCTGAACGAATTGTCGCGCAATGAGATGGAGGCGCGCCGCCGGGCTCTCGAGGGCTCGAAGGTGCGTGATGTCGAAGATCGCCAGCGCGCCATCGAAGAGGCCAAGCGCCGTGCCGACGATGAAGAGCGCCGCCGTCGCGAGCGCGAAGAATCCGCGCGCCGCCAGGCCGAGGAAGAAGCCCGGCTGCAGGCCGAGGCCGAGTCCCGCCGGCGTGCCGAGGAAGAAGCGCGCCGCCGCGCGCCGCTGGCCGCCGAATTGGCGACAGTCGAGGACGAGGACGTCAAGCCGAAGCGGACCGGCGCCGGTGCCCCGGTGCGCCGTCCGGTCACGCCCGAAGTGGCGCGTCCGGCCAAGCCGACCAAGGGCGAGGAAGATCGCCGCCGCGGCAAGCTAACGCTGAATGCCGCACTTTCCGATGAGGATGCGCGGGCGCGTTCGCTGTCGTCGATGCGTCGGCGCCAGGAGAAATTCAAGCGCGCGCTGCATAACGAACCGCGCGAGAAAGTTATGCGCGAAGTGATACTCCCCGAAACCATCACCATCCAGGAACTGGCGCAGCGCATGTCCGAGCGCGCCGTCGATGTGGTCAAGTTCTTCATGAAACAGGGCCAGATCCTGAAGCCGGGCGACGTCATCGACGCCGACACAGCCGAACTGGTCGCTACCGAATTCGGCCACACGGTTCGCCGCGTCGCCGAGTCCGACATCGAGGAAGGCCTGTTCAACATCGCCGATCGCCCCGAAGATCTCGAGTCGCGTCCGCCGGTGGTGACCATCATGGGCCATGTCGACCACGGCAAGACGTCGCTGCTCGACGCCATCCGCAATGCCAATGTCGTATCCGGCGAAGCCGGCGGCATCACCCAGCATATCGGCGCCTATCAGGTCGAGAAGAACGGTCACAAGATCACCTTCATTGACACGCCGGGCCACGCCGCCTTCACGGCGATGCGCGCCCGTGGCGCTCAGGCGACCGACATCGCCATCCTCGTAGTGGCGGCCGACGACAGCGTGATGCCGCAGACGATCGAATCGATCAGCCATGCCAAGGCGGCCGGCGTCCCGATCATTGTGGCGATCAACAAGATCGACAAGCATGACGCCGACCCTCAGAAGGTACGCTCGGAACTGCTGCGCCACGAAGTCTTCGTCGAATCCATGGGCGGCGAGGTGCTGGACGTCGAAGTGTCGGCGACCAAGGGCACCAATCTCGACAAGCTGCTCGAAGCGATCCTGCTGCAGGCCGAAATCCTCGACCTGAAGGCCAATCCGGACCGCACCGCCGAGGGCGTCGTCATCGAAGCCCAGCTCGACAAGGGCCGCGGCCCCGTCGCCACGGTGCTGGTCCAGACCGGCACGCTGATGCCTGGCGATATCCTCGTTGCCGGCAACGAATGGGGCCGAGTGCGCGCGCTGGTCAACGACCGCGGCGGGCAGATCAAGGAAGCGCCGCCGGCTATGCCGGTGGAAGTGCTCGGTCTGCAGGGAACCCCGCAGGCCGGCGACCGCTTCGCCGTCGTCAACAACGAGGCCCGCGCCCGCGAGATCACCGAATATCGCCAGCGTCTGGCACGTGAGAAGGCGGTGGCCAAGCATGCCGGCCAGCGTGGCTCGCTCGAACAGATGATGTCGCAACTGCAGACGAGCGGGCTGAAGGAATTCCCGCTGGTCATCAAGGGTGACGTGCAGGGCTCGATTGAGGCGATCAGCGCGGCGCTGGACAAGCTCGGCACCGAAGAGGTGCGTGCGCGCATCGTCCATGCGGGCGCCGGCGGCGTCACCGAAAGCGATGTGTCGCTGGCGGAAACCTCGGGTGCCGCGATCATCGGCTTCAACGTTCGCGCCAATGTGCAGGCGCGTGCGGCGGCCGCGGCTGCAGGCATCGAGATCCGCTACTACTCGATCATCTACAACCTCGTGGATGACGTGAAGGCGGCGCTGTCCGGCCTGCTGTCGCCGGAGCGTCGCGAGACCTTCATCGGCAATGCCGAGATCCTCGAGATCTTCGACATCACCAAGGTCGGCAAGATCGCCGGCTGCCGTGTCACCGAAGGCAAGGTCGAGCGCGGTGCGGGCGTTCGCCTGATCCGCGACAACGTCGTCATCCACGAAGGCACGCTCAAGACCCTGAAGCGCTTCAAGGACGAAGTTGCGGAAGTCCCGGGCGGCCAGGAATGCGGCATGGCCTTCCAGAACTACGAAGACATGCACGTCGGCGACGTCATCGAGTGCTTCCGCGTCGAGATGGTGACCAGGACGCTCTGAGTTTCGAGCAACTTGAGTTCGAGCATCTACTGAGACCGGGCGGTGGTCGAAAGGCTGCCGCCTAAACCATGATCCCGAAAAGTGGAATCCGGTTTTCGGAGAAGATCATGGTCAAACAAAAAGATAGAGCCTGATCCATTCCGATTCTTATCGGGATGGATCAGGCTCTAAAGCATATGAGACATGCGGCGCGGTCCCATCCCGTGCCTCACGATTTCAGGATAGAGAAAAATGCCCCGTTCAACCACATCAGGTCCATCTCAGCGCATGCTTCGCGTCGGCGAGCAGGTGCGCCATGCGCTGTCGGAAACCTTGCAGCGCGGCGAGATCATCGATCCGCTGATCGACAACGCGGTGGTTTCGGTCTCGGAAGTGCGCATGTCGCCCGATTTGAAAATCGCCACCGCCTTCGTCTCGCCGCTTGGCGCGAGTGATGCCGATGCGGTGGTCGAGGCGCTCAACAAGCATGCGAAATTCGTGCGCGGCCGCGTTTCCGGCGCGCTCCGGCAGATGAAGTACATGCCGGAATTCCGCTTCCGGCTCGACACCAGCTACGACAATTTCCAGAAGATCAACGAATTGTTGCACTCGCCCGAAGTGGCCCGCGATCTCGGCCCAGACGCCCAGATTGGCGATCAGAATAAAGACAACGACAAGGACGAAAAATAGTGGCGCGTCGCGGCAAGAAGAAGGGCCGGCCGATCTCCGGCTGGCTGGTGCTGGACAAGCCCGTTGGCATGGGCTCGACCGAAGCCGTCTCCAAGATCAAATGGTTGTTCCAGGCGGAAAAGGCCGGCCATGCCGGCACGCTCGACCCGCTCGCTTCCGGCATGCTGCCGATTGCGCTCGGCGAAGCGACCAAAACCGTGCCCTATGTCCAGGATGGCGCCAAGGTCTACCGCTTCACGGTTGCCTGGGGTGAGGAGCGTTCGACCGATGACCTCGAAGGGCCGGTGACGAAAAGCTCCGACCAGCGTCCGGCGGAAGCCGATGTGCTTTTGCTGATGCCGAAATACACCGGCGTCATCATGCAGACGCCGCCGCAATTTTCGGCCATCAAGATCGCAGGCGAGCGCGCCTATGACCTTGCTCGTGACGGCGCGACGGTCGACATTCCGGCGCGGGAAGTGGAGATCGGCCGCCTCGACCTGATCGAGCACAATGCTGATCGCAGCATTTTCGAGGTCGAATGCGGCAAGGGCACCTATGTCCGCTCGCTGGCCCGCGACATGGGCCGCGACCTCGGCTGTTTCGGTCACATCGCCGAACTGCGCCGGATCGAAGTCGAGCCATTCACGCAGGAAGATTTCGTCACCATCGCCGAGCTGGAAGCCGCTCGCTTCGGCGAACAGGGCGACGAAGCTTTGGCTTCAGCGGACACGGTGCCGGTCGACTTCGACGCCATCGACGCGTTTTTGGTCGACACATCAGCCGCGCTCGACTGCCTGCCGCAGATCGCGATCAGCGACGACGCGGCAACAAAAATCCGCCTCGGCAATCCGGTCATCATCCGTGGCCGCGACGCGCCGGTGGAAGCCGAGGAAGCCTGCGCCACGGCGCGCGGCAAGCTGGTGGCCATCGGCGCCATCGAGCAAGGCATGTTCAAGCCGAAGCGGGTCTTTGCCGGCTGAGCCCCCTTGTCTAATCTCGATCAGAGGTACATTCGAGGGGCACATGGCAAAGGCCGAGACGATCAAGAAGCGGGCGCCGGTGACAGCACGCCGGCCGCCGGTCGGCGCATCTCCGGGCACACTGATCGCCGACCCTGCGGCGCGGCGCAGCGAACTGCGACTGACACTGATGTCGCCCGACAAATTCGAGACAATCGAAAATGCCAGCATCGGCGACCTGAATGCTCATTGCAACGCATGGCCGGTCATCTGGCTCGATTGCACCGGCCTCGCCAACATCCCGCTGATCGAGGAGATCGGCCGGATTTTCAGCCTGCATCCGCTGGCGCTGGAAGACGTTGTCAACACCGGCCAGCGGCCCAAGGTGGATTTCTTCGAAGACCATGCCTTCGTCGTCGTCAGGATGATCGACGACGTCACCGCGAATCGCTACGAGCAGATCGCCGTCTTCTTCGGCAGGAACTTCGTCATCACCTTCCAGGAGCGCGAAGGCGATCCGTTCAATCCCGAGCGCAAGCGCATCGAAAGCTCGGCGCCAAACCGGTTGCGCACACGCGGCGCCGACTATCTCGCCTATGCGCTGATCGACGCCATCGTCGACAGCTATTTCCCGTCGATCGAGACTGCCGGCGACTTGGTCGACAGCATCGAGGACCAGATGCTGCGAGCGTCGGACAAGCACCAGATGCGGCGGCTTCACGAGTTGCGGCGCGACGCCAATGTGCTCAAGGGGGTGCTTTGGCCGATGCGCGACGCGCTGGCGACGCTGATCCGCAACGACGTGCCCTATGTGAAGCCCGAGACCAAGATCTTCCTGAACGACACCCTCGATCACTCGCTTCGGCTCATCGAACTGGTCGAGACCCAGCGCGACATGCTGACCGGTCTGATCGAGATGCATCTGTCGCTGAGCCAGGCGCGCACCAGCGACGTCATCAGCTATCTGACGATCGTCTCGGTGATCTTCATCCCGCTCACCTTTCTCGCTGGCGTGTGGGGCATGAACTTCGATCCCGAAACCTCGCCATGGAACATGCCGGAGCTGAAGGCCCAATACGGCTATCCGGCAGCGCTCGTGTTCATGGCCGTTGTCGCGCTCGGGCTTGTCGCCTTCTTCAGATGGAAGAAGTGGCTTTAGCCGAAGCGAAATCGTCGTTTGGGCAGCAAAAAGCCGGCTTGTGAATTAGGCTGGTGTTTTTGCCTGAATTGCCCTATATGCGCCGCAGCATCGTGCAATGCCACCTTGCTTGTACCGGCCCCTGCTGGACGACATCCCGGCCGAGGGCGTCCCGTTTCCTCAAACAGATAAGGAAAAACACGATGTCGATTACTGCCGAGCGCAAGAAGGAATTGATGGGTGAATTCGCAACCGCCAAGGGCGATACCGGGTCTCCGGAAGTCCAGGTGGCCATCCTTTCCGAGCGCATCAAGAACCTGACCGACCATTTCAAGGACCACAAGAAGGATAACCATTCCCGCCGTGGTCTGCTCGCTCTCGTCTCCCAGCGCCGCAGTCTGCTTGATTATCTCAAGCGCAAGGACGACGCGCGCTATCAGACGCTCATCGAGAAGCTCGGTCTGCGCCGTTGACGAATTGACCGGCGGGTTCTTTCGAGAGCCCGCCGGTCGCGCATTGGAGCAGTCCATTGCTCTGATGAAGGATGTAGAGCGCCGCGCTTCGATTTGGACGCGCACATAGGACGCTCTAAAGCTTTGAATTTGCGCAAGGCATTTCCGAGAGCCGCGGTTTTCGGGTCATGCGCAAGGCCAGTCGGATCGATTGGCCAGACCCGGTTTCGAGATAGCACAGGGCCGTTCGAAACCGCCCATGGACGGTCATGGGGCAGGATTGCAGGATGCTCGCGCGGCACAGCGCCGGATTACCCGAGCTTCCCGTTGTCTTGCCCGTGGCTGCCCGAGAAACGAAGCCAAGGGAAAGAGGCATTCGCGCACGGTGAAATGGCGCGGCCCTTTCCGCATATGAAGGACGAGACATGTTCAATCACCACAAAGTGGAAATCGAATGGGGCGGCCGTCCGCTCATCCTCGAAACCGGCAAGATTGCGCGCCAGGCCGACGGCGCGGTTCTCGCCACCTACGGCGAAACCAAGGTTCTCGCCACCGTCGTTTCGATGAAGGAACCGAAGCCCGGCCTCGATTTCTTCCCGCTGACCGTCAACTACCAGGAAAAGACCTATGCCGCCGGCAAGATCCCGGGCGGCTATTTCAAGCGCGAAGGTCGTCCGAGCGAAAAGGAAACGCTGGTTTCCCGTCTCATCGACCGTCCGATCCGCCCGCTTTTCGCTGACGGCTACAAGAACGACACGCAAATCGTCGTCACCGTCGTCCAGCATGATCTCGAAAACGACCCGGACATCCTGTCGATCGTCGCCACCTCAGCGGCCTTGACGCTGTCCGGCGTCCCCTTCATGGGTCCGATCGGCGGCGCCCGCGTCGGTTACATCAACGGCGAATATGTGCTCAATCCGCATGTCGACGAGATGCAGGAATCCAAGCTCGATCTGATCGTCGCCGGCACCTCTGACGCCGTGCTGATGGTCGAGTCCGAAGCCAAGGAACTCGGCGAGGACCTGATGCTCGGCGCCGTCATGTTCGGCCATCGCGGCTTCCAGCCGGTGATCGACGCCATCATCAAGCTGGCAGAAGTCGCCGCCAAGGACCCGCGTGACTTCACCGCGCCGGATTATTCGGCGCTTGAAGCCGAGATGCTGAAGATCGTCGAAGGCGAGCTTCGCGATGCTTACAAGATCACCGACAAGCAGAAGCGCTATTCGGCCGTCGACGCCGTCAAGGCGAAGGTCAAGGCTGCGTTCGCGCCCGCGGAAGGCGAAGAAGCCAAGTATACGTCCGAGCAGATCGGCACCGTATTCAAGGAGCTCCAGGCCAAGGTCGTGCGCTGGAACATCCTCGACACCGGTTCGCGCATCGACGGCCGCGACCTGAAGACGGTCCGCAAGATCGTCTCCGAAGTCGGTGTCCTGCCGCGCACCCACGGCTCGGCGCTGTTCACCCGCGGCGAGACCCAGGCGCTCGTCGTCGCCACGCTCGGCACCGGCGAGGACGAGCAGTACGTCGATTCGCTGACCGGCATGTACAAGGAGAAGTTCCTCCTTCACTACAACTTCCCTCCCTATTCGGTCGGTGAAACCGGTCGCATGGGGTCGCCCGGCCGCCGCGAAATCGGCCACGGCAAGCTGGCCTGGCGCGCGATCCGCCCGATGCTGCCGACATCGGACCAGTTCCCCTACACGCTGCGCGTCGTCTCGGAGATCACCGAGTCCAACGGCTCGTCGTCGATGGCTACCGTCTGCGGCACCTCGCTGGCGCTGATGGATGCCGGTGTGCCGCTGGCCAAGCCGGTCGCCGGCATCGCCATGGGACTGATCAAGGAAGGCGAGCGCTTCGCCGTGCTCTCCGACATCCTCGGCGACGAGGACCATCTCGGCGACATGGACTTCAAGGTTGCCGGCACCGCCAACGGCATCACCTCGCTGCAGATGGACATCAAGATCGAGGGCATCACCGAAGAGATCATGAAGATCGCGCTGGACCAGGCCAAGGACGGCCGCCAGCATATCCTCGGCGAAATGGGCCATGCGCTGTCCGGCGCGCGTGCCGAACTCGGCGAATTCGCGCCGCGCATCGAGGTCATGCACATCCCGACCGACAAGATCCGCGACGTGATCGGCTCGGGCGGCAAGGTCATCCGCGAGATCGTCGAAAAGACCGGCGCCAAGATCAACATCGAGGACGACGGCACGGTCAAGATCGCTTCGTCCAACGCCAAGGAGATCGAGGCGGCGAAGAAGTGGATCCACACCATCGTCGCCGAGCCGGAAGTCGGCGAAATCTACGAGGGCACGGTCGTCAAGACCGCCGACTTCGGCGCTTTCGTCAACTTCTTCGGTCCGCGTGACGGCCTCGTCCACATCTCGCAGCTCGCCAATGATCGCGTCGCCAAGACCTCGGACGTCGTCAAGGAAGGCGACAAGGTCTGGGTCAAGCTGATGGGCTTCGACGAACGCGGCAAGGTCCGCCTGTCGATGAAGGTCGTCGACCAGGCCACCGGCAAGGAAATCGCCCGCGACAAGAAGGCCGACGGCGAAGAAGACGCCGCCTGAGCGATCTGACCGTACAATCGAAACGGGCGCGCCGACAGGTCGCGCCCGTTTTCATTTTCTGGACAATACAGCTGCACTTCGAGATCGAAAAATGTCCGCCGCGCCGCTGAAGACACTGTTCCATCCGTTCGAGGCCGAGGCTGTTTCCTTGCCGCGTAAGGGCGAGCGTGTCCTCTTTCTCGGCGCCGAACCGGGTTTTCGCCTGCCCGCAGGCTTCGATGCAGCGCTGCATCTCGTGCAAGGCTTCCGGCCGCATTTTCGCGCGCTGCAGGGGGCCGGTTTCACCGTCACGCCGCGCCTGGAGGGCGAAGGTTTCGATGCGGCATTGGTGCTTGCCGGCCGTCATCGCGGGCAAAACGAATTGCGCATCGCCGAGGCGATCGAGTGTGTGAGGCCGGGCGGATTGATTGTCGTCGCCGGCGCCAAGGACGATGGCATTGCCAGCCTGCGCAAGCGCATCGACGAGCTTGTGCCGCTCGATGGCCATTTGCCGAAACATCACGGCATCGCCTTCTGGTTTCATCGACCTGCCGATGCTGCGGTCGCAGCGGCGCATCGCGCTGCCAATCCAGCCCTTCTGGTCGAGGATCGGTTCCGCACCGCACCAGGCATGTTTTCTTTCGACAAGATCGATGCAGGTTCGAGATTGCTGGTCGACAACCTGCCCGGCGATTTGCGTGGCAGCGTTGCCGATTTCTGCGCCGGCTGGGGCTATGTGGCGGCCGAAATCGCCGCCCGCTCACCTGGCATATCGGCGCTCGATCTCTACGAGGCCGAGTTCGATGCGCTGGAGGCGGCGAAATTCAATATCGGCAACACAACGGCGGAACCCGACTTCTTCTGGATCGATCTTTTGAGCGAGCCGGTCGAGCGGCGCTATGACGCCATCGCCATGAACCCGCCCTTCCATCGCAGCCGGGCGGCCGAGCCGGAGATCGGCGCCGGCATGATCCGCGCCGCGGCAAAGGCGCTGAAGCCGGGCGGTCGGCTGTTCATGGTGGCGAACCGCCAGCTTCCCTACGAGCCGGTGCTGGCGGCCGCCTTCTCCAGTCATGCCGAGATCGCCCGCGACGGCATGTTCAAGGTTTTCGCGGCGCGCCGCTGAGAGCTTCTGCGGCCGAAATTATTCCCGTCCGCTGTCGGTCCGCTTCAGCTCGTCGAGCGTCGGCATCGAGACGATGTGGTAGCCGGAATCGACATAGTGGATTTCGCCGGTGACGCCCGACGACAGGTCGGACAGCAGATAGAGCGCGGAACCACCGACTTCGTCGATGGTCACTGTACGGCGCAGCGGCGAGTTGCGCTGCTGGTAGGAAAACATGTGGCGTGCGTCGGAAATCCCGGCGCCGGCCAGTGTCCGCACCGGTCCGGCGGATATGCCGTTCACCCTGATGCCGCGCGGGCCGTAGTCGTTGGCGAGATAGCGGACGCTGGCTTCAAGCCCGGCCTTGGCGACGCCCATGACGTTGTAGTTCGGCATGACGCGGACCGAACCGGCATAGGTCAGGGTGATCATCGAGCCGCTGTCCTTCATCAACGCGGCCGCATGACGGGCGACCTCGGTGAAGGAGTAGCAGGAGATGACCATGGTGCGGACGAAATTGTCGCGGCTGGTGTCGGCGTAAAGGCCTTTCAGCTCGTTCTTGTCGGAAAAGCCGATGGCGTGGACGACGAAGTCCAGCCTGCCCCAGGCCTCGCCCAAGGTCTCGAAGGTAGCGGCAATCGATGCGCTGTCCTCGACGTCGCAAGGCACGACCAGCGAGGAGCCGAGCTTGTCGGCGAGCGGCCTGACCCGGCGCCCAAAGGCTTCGCCCTGATAGGTGAAGGCGAGTTCCGCCCCATGTTCGGACAGTTTCCGGGCGATGCCCCAGGCGATCGAATGGTCGTTGGCGACACCCATGACAAGCCCGCGCTTGTCCTTCATCAATCCGTCCATGGTGGCAGTCCTTATGCGGAATAGCGCTGGAAAATCAGCGTTGCGTTGGTGCCGCCGAAACCGAACGAGTTGGACAGGACAGTGTCGATCCTGGCGTCGTCGATGCGTTGTCGCACGATCGGCATACCCTCGAATTCCGGATCGAGCTGCTCGATGTGGGCGCTCTCGCCGATGAAGCCGCCTTGCATCATCAGGATCGAGTAGATCGATTCCTGCACGCCGGCCGCACCCAGCGAATGGCCGGTCAGTGATTTCGTCGAGGTGATGAACGGGATGTTTTCGCCGAACACCTCGCGGATCGCGCCCATTTCCCTGGAGTCGCCGACCGGCGTCGAGGTGCCGTGCGTGTTGATGTAGTCGACCGGCGAAGAGACGGTCGCCAGCGCCTGCCGCATGCAGCGCACCGCGCCTTCGCCCGAGGGCGCCACCATGTCGTAGCCGTCGGAGGTCGCGCCATAGCCGACGACCTCGGCGTAGATCTTTGCGCCGCGCGCCTTGGCGTGCTCGAGCTCTTCCAGGACCAGCACGCCGGCGCCGCCGGCAATGACGAAGCCGTCGCGATCGACGTCATAGGCGCGCGAGGCAGCCGATGCCCGGTCGTTGAACTTGGAGGACATGGCGCCCATCGCGTCGAACAGGTCTGACATCGTCCAGTCGAGATCCTCATGGCCGCCGGCGAAGACCATGTCCTGCTTGCCCCATTGGATCAGCTCGTAGCCATTGCCGATGCAATGCGCCGAGGTCGAGCAGGCCGAAGAGATCGAATAATTGACGCCGTGGATCTTGAACCAGGTGGCGAGCGTCGCCGAAGCGGTCGACGACATCGCCTTCGGCACCGCGAACGGGCCGATGCGCTTGGGGCTGCCGTTCTTGAGCGTGGTTTCAGCGGCTTCGACGATGGTTCTGGTCGATGGCCCGCCCGATCCCATGACGATGCCGGTGCGCTCATTGGTGATGTCGTTCTCGCCAAGTCCAGCGTCGACGATCGCCTGGTCCATGGCGACATGGTTCCAGGCCGCACCTTGCGACAGGAAGCGCATGGCGCGGCGATCGATCAGCGCCGAGGGGTCGAGCGTCGGCGCTCCCCAGACCTGGCAGCGGAAGCCGTGTTCGGCGAAGGAATCGGAGTGGCTGATGCCTGATCTGGCATCATGGAGCGAGGCCTGCACCTCGTTGGCATTGTTGCCGATCGACGACACGATGCCGAGGCCTGTCACTACGACCCGTCTCATTCGCAACTCCTTCCAGCGCATGAACCCGAAACCTGCCGGACCGAAACCTGCCGGACAAGGATGCGCAAATTAAGTTCTACAGCTTCCTTTGCGCCTCCCGCGGACTCGCGGCGCTGCGCATGCGCCGGTCAGGCGGCGGCCGATTGCTTGGACAGACCCACCTTAAGATCCGTTGCTGCGTATATGGGTTCGCCATCCGCTTTCAGCCAGCCATCGGCGATACCCAGCACCAGCCGGCCGCGCATCACGCGCTTGAAATCCACGCCATATTCCACCTTCTTGACCGACGGCGTCACCATGCCTTTGAATTTCACTTCGCCGGTCGAGAGCGCCATGCCCTTGCCCGGCTCGCCGAGCCAGCCGAGGTAGAATCCCGTCAATTGCCACATGGCGTCGAGGCCCAGGCATCCCGGCATGATCGGGTTGCCGATGAAGTGGCAGGCGAAAAACCACAGGTCCGGCTTGATGTCGAATTCTGCGCGGATGAAGCCCTTGTCGAAGGCGCCGCCCGTCTCGCTGATTTCTGTGATGCGGTCGAACATCAGCATCGGCGGATAGGGGAGCTGGGCGTTTTCAGGTCCGAACAGCTCGCCGCGGGCGCAGGCAAGCAGTTCCTCGTAATCGTAGCTGGATTTCGAAACCGCCATCAATCTCGTCCCCGTAATCGTCCGGGCGGTAGCGCGCCCTTGTCGTTGGTTTCCTAACACAATCTATTTCCGGCCGGAAACCGGCGTTTGCGCTTAACCCGCCCGCCTGCCGGGGTCAATGCGCGCTATTGATCGTATTCGGCCGACAGAATATATGTCGGGGGATGTCCAGTATCGGTCAATGTTCGTTTTTTGCCATTCTGGACAGGTCTTGAGGCGAAACTTGAGCTTGGACGGACAGATGGATCTGGGCTGCCGGAAGGAAAATGTCGCTGTGGACAAGCGGGTTCGCGAAGCTGGCCTGAGGCCGACGCGTCAGCGCATTGCGCTGGCCGATCTGCTTTTTGCCAAAGGCGACCGCCATCTGTCGGCCGAGGAACTGCACGAGGAGGCGATCGCCGCCGGCGTGCCGGTATCGCTCGCCACCGTCTACAACGCCCTTCATCAATTCACCCAGGCGGGCCTTCTGCGCATCCTGGCCGTTGAGGGGTCGAAGACCTATTTCGACACCAACACCTCCGATCACCATCATTTCTACATTGAGGGCGAAAACAGGATTTTTGACATCGCCAGCGGTCCTGTCACGGTTTCCAACCTGCCGGAGCCGCCGGAGGGGATGGAGATCGCCAATGTCGATATCGTGGTGAGGCTGCGCCCGAAACGCTGCGAGTGATCGGCGCTGATAAGGCCGCGAGATACCGTCTCGCCTTTAGCAGCCTCTGGACCATGATCCCGAACCGGCAGGAAGAGGTCAGTTCTTGACCCGTTCGCCCGGATAGGCGCCCCAGACCAGCGACTGGGCGAGCCAGCCGGTGTGGCCATTGAAGGTCATTTCGCACCACTGGCCGTCACAGGACTTGATCGTGCCCATGGCGCCCGGCTCAATGATCGCGACGATGCTGGCATCCTTTTGCGGGTCGTCGAGAAGGTTGATTCGGGCATCTTTGCCGCGCTGCCAGGGCGCTACGATCGCCGTGCGGCGACCTGAAAGCAGCGACTGGTTGATCCAGCCTTCCGAGCCGTCGGCATCGCGCACACGACGCCAGGTGTCGAATTCCTGGATGATCTCCATCGGCAGGCCGGGCTTCATATACATCCAGTCGACGGAATAGTTGACGCCTGGTCCGACGCGGGAGTTGACACGGCCGGCTTTCAGGCTGACGAAGCGCGGCAGCGGCAGTCCGCTCGGCCCGAGCGTGACGCTCTGGGTCGGTGCTGCCGCATTCTGCGCCGCCACATGCGGGGAATAAAGCAGAGCGCCGAGAAATGCTGCGCTGAGGGCCAGGCGGAGCGACGCGAAACCAGACACTTTCGTTCCCTTTCGGCGCCGGCTCACCGGCCTTGGCGCCCCTTTTTCTTTGTCTTCGGCGGAACCTCTTGTTACATGGAGAACTGGCACCGCGACCGGCCTGCAGTTTCGCCTGTCTTGGTTAAAGAGGTCTCAACGAGGTCGGGTTCGAGGAAACAATGGTAGGCAGAAAAAGGCCCCTCGTCGTCATCACGCGCAAGCTGCCCGACCCGGTCGAGACCCGCATGCGTGAGCTGTTCGACGCTCGGCTGAATGTCGAAGACCGGCCGATGACGCAGCCGGAATTGGTCGCGGCGGTCAAGGAAGCCGACGTGCTGGTGCCGACCATAACCGATCAAATCGACGCGGCGCTGATCGCCCAGGCTGGCGACAACCTCAAGCTGATCGCCAATTTCGGCAACGGCGTCGACAAGATCGACGTGTCGGCCGCAGCGAAGAAGGGCATTACCGTCACCAACACGCCGAACGTGCTGACCGAAGATACCGCCGACATGACCATGGCGCTGATGCTGGCGGTGCCGCGGCGGCTGGCGGAAGGCGCCAATGTGCTGACTGGCGACAAGAAATGGGCCGGCTGGTCGCCGACCTGGATGCTCGGCCGGCGTATCTGGGGCAAACGCCTCGGCATTGTCGGCATGGGCCGCATCGGCACCGCCGTCGCCCGACGGGCCAAGGCCTTTGGCCTGTCGATCCACTATCACAACCGCCATCGCGTGCTGCCTGCGGTCGAGGATGAGCTGGAGGCGACTTATTGGGAAAGCCTCGACCAGATGCTTGCCCGCATGGACATCATATCGGTCAATTGTCCATCGACGCCGGCGACCTTCCATCTGCTTTCGGCGCGGCGGCTGGCGCTTCTGCAACCGTCCGCTTACATCGTCAACACGGCGCGCGGCGACATCATCGACGAGGACTCTCTGGTCAAGCTGATCCAGGACGGCAAGATCGCCGGCGCCGGGCTCGACGTCTACGAGCATGAGCCGGCGCTGAACAGCAAATTGCTGAAGCTCGCCGCTAAGGGCAAGGTCGTACTGTTGCCGCATATGGGGTCGGCGACGCTCGAAGGCCGGATCGACATGGGCGAGAAGGTGATCATCAACATCCGCGCCTTCTTCGATGGCCATCGGCCGCCGGATCGCGTGCTGCCGCTGCGGACGTGATGCAATCTTAAGTTAGTGCAGGCTTACGAAAGAACTTTGCGCATGGTGATCGAGGTCGGTCGGTCATAGCCACTGTGCGCTGTCCGTTCCGTTTCGCGAAAGCCAAGGCGGGCAAAGGCGGCGTGATTCCCGGTCAATTCGATCCGCGTCTGAAGCTCGATCGCAGGCTTGCCGCGGTTGCGGGCAAGGTCCTCGACAGCTTGCATCAGCCGCCTGGCAATGCCTTGTCCCTGAAAGTCCGGTTCGACCGCGAGCTTTCCGACATAGAAATCGTTGGCCCGCTCCAGGATAAAAACGCAGCCGACAATCTTGCCGTCCTTCAGCGCCGCAAAGCCCGTCTCTTGCCGGGCCTTGTCCCGGAGATTTTCGAGCGTGAGCCGATGCGCCGAGGATGGCGGATCGATGACACCGTCCATGGCAGCGAAGGCGCGCATGATCAGCGCCAGCACCTCGTCCCAACGGTCGAAATCGGCCGGAAGCTGCGCGACGGAAACCCGGCTGCCCAAAATCTAGCTGCTCTTGTAGCGGATCGTGTCGAAGCGGGCGGCCAACGCATCGTAAAGCAGCAGCCGGCCGACCAGCGGCTCGCCGATGCCGGCGATCAGCTTGATCGCCTCCATGGCCTGCAGCGTGCCGACGACGCCGGTCAGCACGCCAAGCACGCCGGCCACGGCGCAGGATGGCACCAGACCCGCCGGCGGTGGTTCCGGAAAAAGATCGCGATAGCTCGGATTCGGCCTGCCGCCCGTGCCGGTCTCGAACGGTTTCAGCACGGTCACCGAGCCGTCGAAGCGGCCGACGGCGGCATGGACCAGCGGCCGCTTTTCCGCGGCGCAGGCGTCGGCCACCGCATAACGGGTTTCGAAATTGTCGGAGCCGTCGACGACGATGTCATAACGGGCGACAAGGGCAGGGGCGTTGTCCGCCGTCAGCCTGAGATTGTGCAGTTCCACTGCGACGTTGGGATTGATGCGGGCGATCGCCGCCTTGGCACTGTCGGTCTTCGCCATGCCGACAGCGCCGGTGCCGTGGATCACCTGTCTTTGCAGGTTCGACAGCGAGACGCTGTCGTCGTCGACGATGCCGAGTGTGCCGACGCCGGCGGCGGCGAGATACTCGAGCACCGGCGCTCCCAGTCCGCCGGCGCCGATGACCAGGACCCGAGCCCGCTTCAGTCGCTGCTGGCCGGCGCCACCGATCTCGGGCAGCACTATGTGGCGGGCGTAGCGTTCGAGTTCTTCGTCGGTGAGCGCGGTGGTGATCATTGCCCGACCATATAGCGGGATAAAAACCTTGTCAGGCGGCAATGCATGTTGCCAGAGCCTGCCATCGAGGTTGGCCAGCGGGTGCGCAGCAGTGAGTAGTGAGTAGTGAGTAGTGAGTAGTGAGTAGTAAGTAGTGAGTAGTAAGTAGTAAGTAGTAAGTAGTAAGTAGTAAGTAGTAAGTAGTAAGTAGTAAGTAGTAAGTAGTAAGTAGTAAAGTAAGGGTGCTCTCTCTACTACTCACTACTCACTATGGTCGGCCGAACCGTGCCGTGATCGGCGGTCAGGAACTGCGCGCGCCCGCTGAGGCTGGAAAACAGCGCCGCATCGGTTCCGGTCATGAAAGCTTGGCAGTTCAGCTCTTCGAGGATCGAGAACAGCGCGGCGCGTCGGCCCGCATCGAGATGGGCGGCGATCTCATCGAGCAGCAGTATCGGCGTCATGCCCGACATCTCGCCGGTCAGCCGGGCGTGCGACAGGACCATGCCGACCAGCAGCGCCTTCTGCTCGCCCGTCGAACAGAGTTCGGCCGGCATCGCCTTTGGCCGGTGCCGCACCACGAGATCCGACCGGTGCGGGCCGTCGAGCGTGCGCCCGGCGGCGCGGTCGCGATCGCGAGCTTCGGCAAGCGCGCGGCGGAACCGCTCCTCGACATCGACAGCCGCGCTGGTTGTGACCTCGCTTTCCAGCGCGCCGGACAGGCCGATGTCGGTTTGCGGAAACGGACCGGAGCTTGGCAGCCTGTCGATCATGGCGGCGAGCAGGCGCACCAGTTCGGCACGCGCCGCGGCGATCGCCACACCGGTTTCGGCCATTTGCGTCTCGATCGCATCGAACCAGGCGCCGTCGCGCGAGCCTTCGGCGAGCAGTCGATTGCGGCCGCGCATCGCTTTTTCGTAGTCGAGCGCGCGCTGGCCGTGGCCCGGATCGATCGCCAGCACCTGCCGGTCGAGAAAGCGCCGGCGATCTGCGGCCGGCCCGGTGAACAATGCATCCATCGCCGGTGTCAGCCAGACGACGCGCAACCATTCCAGCATGTCCTCCGCCGAGCGCGCCGCCGCGCCATTGATCCGCACCCGCCGGCCGCTCTCGGCGGCGTCGCCGCCTGCGATGCCGGTGCCGATTTCGACCGGGCCGTCCGGCCCATCGAGCCGGGCATGGATGGCAAAGCCGCCGTCGCCGCCTTCGCGCGCCACGTCGGCATAAGGCGCCCGGCGCAGGCCTCGCCCCGGCGTCAGCAGGGAAATCGCCTCCAGCAGGTTGGTTTTGCCGGCGCCATTGTCGCCGGAAAAAACCACCGCGCCGGGATCGAGGTCGATCGACAGTGTTGCGTAATTGCGGAAATTGGTAAGCGACAGCTTACTTATATGAGTCTGTTGGTCGCGGTCAGGCTGCTTCGCAACTCCGGTCATGACAGCAAGATGGCCTCGTTCGGGCCTAAAGTGCGCCGCGTTTGACCAGCCTCATGCGACGCGCTTTAGGTTGTTGTTTTATGCATGTCACTATCGCAAGACCGCTGCACACCCTCGGTTCAAGCCCGAGGGCATGCTTTTGCGCGACATGCATCAGACCCGCATCGGCATCAGCACGTAGAGCGTGGTTTCGTCGGCCATGTCGTGGATCAGCGTTGGCGAGCCGGCATCCGCCAGCATGAATTTTGCCTCGGTGCCGGTCAACTGGGCGGCGACGTCGAGCAGATACTTGGCGTTGAAGCCGATTTCGATCGCGTCGGACGAATAATCCGCGGCCAGTTCCTCGGTGGCGCTGCCGGAATCCGGATTGTTGACTGCAAGCGTGACCTGGCCTTCTCCAATCGAAAGCTTCACCGCCCGGCCGCGTTCGGACGAAATGGTCGAGACGCGGTCGACGGCGGCGGCGAAACTCTGGCGGTCGATGATCAGCTTCTTGTCGTTGCCGGTCGGGATCACCCGCTGATAGTCCGGGAAGGTGCCGTCGATCAGCTTCGAGGTCAAAACGACACTGCCGATGGTGAAGCGGATCTTGGTGTCGGACAGTTCGGTGGTCACGGCGATATCGGGGTCGTCGACAAGCTTTTGCAGCTCGCTGACGGTCTTGCGCGGAATGATGATGCCCGGCATGCCTTCCGATCCTGCCGGCGCGTCGATCTCGGCGCGCGCCAGCCGATGGCCGTCGGTCGCTACCGAGCGCAGCTTCAGCTTGCCGTCGGCGTCATGCGTGTGCAGGTAGATGCCGTTCAGGTAGTAGCGCGTCTCCTCGGTGGAGATGGCGAATTGGGTCTTCTCGATCAGGCCCTTGAGCGCGACCGAATCGAGCCGGAAGATATGCGAGAACGATCCGGCCGAAAGCTCCGGGAAATCGGATTGCGGCAGGCACTGGAGACGGAAGCTCGAGCGGCCCGAGGTCACCGTCATGGCGTTGCCGTCCTCGTCGGTCTTCAGCATGACCTCCGCGCCGTCGGCGAGCTTGCGCACGATGTCGTAGAGCAGATGCGCCGGAACCGTCGTCGCGCCGCCGCGCTCGACCTTGGCGGACGTGGCTTCGGTCACCTCCAGGTCGAGGTCGGTCGCCTTCATTTCAAGGGTGGCGCCTTCGGCGATCAGCAGCACGTTCGACAGGATCGGTATGGTGTTGCGCCGCTCGACCACGCGATGAACGTGGTTGAGCGACTTCAGGAGATTTGACCGTTCCAGGATAACACGCATGACGAAACAGGCTCGCTTGAATGAATGAGCGGGTCTCCGGCAAGCGGCAACCCGCGAAAGGTCTGAACAGGCTCAGAATCTGCACAAACTGACAGGAAAAAACCCGTGAACGCAAGCCCGCGCTACCGGTTCGGGGCGGTTACACGGGCTTTCCTAGTGTAAAACTGGGCAAGCCCGCAAGCCAATGCTTGTCGCCCAAAAGCATGCCCTCGGACTGACCCGAGGGTGTGCAGAGGTTATGCGGCAACAACATGCATAAAAACAAGAATTTCAAGCGCGTCGCAGCCACCCAAACGCGACACGCCTTGTTTTTTTCGGGCCGGTCAGGCCTGATCGTTGATCAGTCTTCTTAGCAGTTCGAGCTCCTGCGCCAGCGTGTTGTCGACGCCTGAAAGATCCTCGATCTTGCGCACGGCATGCAGCACCGTCGTGTGATCGCGGCCACCGAAACGCCGCCCGATCTCCGGCAAGGAGCGCGGTGTCATCACCTTCGACAGGTACATCGCGACCTGCCGCGGCTTGACGATGGTGCGGGTGCGCCGGTTGGACAGAAGTTCCGTCTTCGACACATTGTAGTGGCGCGCGACGATTCGCTGGATGTCCTCGATGCGCACCCGCTTCGGCTCGCCCGAACGATAGATATGGCCGAGGATCTCGTCGATGCGGTCGATGGTGATCTGCGGTTCGAACGACTGGCGGAACAGAAGCTGGTTGAACGCACCTTCGAGTTCACGCCCGCTGCCGGTCACCGTGCGAGCGACATGGTTGAGGATCTCCTCCGAGATGTCGAGCGATGCATCGTCGGCCTTGGCGGTGGCAAGGCGTAGCTTGAGCATGCCGATCCGCATGGCGAAATCCGGCGCCGACATTTCGAGCGCGACGCCGCCGTTGAGGCGCGAGCGGACGCGGGGCTCCAGCGATTCCAGTTCCGACGGCGGCCGGTCGGCGGCGACCACCACCTGCTTGGCGCTGTCGAGCAGCATGTTGATCAGATGGCAGAATTCATGCTGGATCGACTTGCCTTGCAGGAACTGCATGTCGTCGATGATGAGGAGGTCGATGTCGCGCAACTGTTCCTTCAGCGTCAGCGCGTTGTTGTCGCGGATCGCGGTGGCAAACCGCCACATGAAATATTCGGCCGTGAGATAGACGACGCGCGATTTCGGATTCTGCTTCAGCGATTCCGCCGCGATCGCCTGCAGCAGGTGCGTCTTGCCCAGCCCCACCGTCGCGTGCAGAAACAGCGGATTGAAGCGCACCGCGCTCGACTGCGATTCCGCCACCGCTTTGGCGGCGGCGAAGGCCACCCGGTTCGACGGCCCCTCGATGAAGGAGCCGAACGTGTAGCGCGGGTCAAGCGGCGAACCGAGCACATTGTGCCGGAACTCGGTTTCGGCAGGCATTCCCGGGCGAGGTGCCGGTACCCGCTCCACCCTGCCGGGGGCCGCTGTTCCGGCGGCCAGCGCCGTTTGCGCTTGCCTGGTCATCTTGCGCGCCGGGGCCACTTCGGGCTCGACGCCGTTGCGCCCCGGACGGGTAGCGGTGCGCACGACGATCTCGATCTTGAGGATTTCAGGATCCTCGTGTCTCCACAGCTCGGCGATGAGGTCGAGGTAGTGGCCGTTGATCCACGAGCGCAGGAAGGCGGTGGGCACCGAGATGCGGACAATGCCCCGGGACGCCTCGGCGACCTTCATGCGCCCAAACCAGCTCGAATAGACTTCGGTTCCCAGACGCGCCTTCAACTGGGCCTTGACCCGGTCGAACTTTTGTTCCGCGTCGATGGAAGCCGACATGGCGTCCCCTCCGGTTAAGGTCCCAGGGAATGGGAGGTCGCCCGTAAGCTCCCTTTCGATGCCGCTCTGCATGATCGAGTTCCTTGTCCTTTTGAACCTTTTTCCGCCGGGAATGCGCCTCCTGCATCCATGTTTCCGGCGACCGTGTCCTCGCAGCGACACCATCGCCGCCGCCGGCAGATGATGTCGCCTCATTGTCAGGGAACCGGCGCCGGCTCCTCGGAGCCAGCCCGCTTTGGTCATGTCAGGGCAATACAATTCCGCCCGGCGAAACGCCGGCGCGTCATTGATCTGCCATGTACAATTACGCCATTCCCCTACCGTATCGAAAAGGCAAACCAAACCCGTACGCAGAGATGATCCGCGTCATGAATTCTGCCGCTTTTGTGCTGGCCGATTCAGGCTGGGCTGGGTTAAGGGCCAACGGCCCGTCCCTCTCGATAGACAGACCTTAGCGAAATCGCTGTGGATAGGGCAAGGCCACGACTAACGGATTTTTAAGGAATGTGGTTAGCGCAAACGGGTTCGGAGCCTGCGTTGCACTGGCTTGTTTTGACAAACCCATTGTGATTCAAACCCTTTTCCGGCGAATGTGAAAAAGGCCGCGTCACGCGATATTTTTTGAAATAATTTTCTTGACAGGCAATTGTCCCCCATCCCTCGCACCCGATGTGAACAAGCTGTGGATGACCGTCCGCAACATTTTGAAAAATAAAGGTGATTTTCGATAGTCGATATTTTCGCCGTGAACGCTTTCCGCGGCAGCGCCTGTCAGCCGGCATGTATATGCCGGCAAAGCATTTCGAACTTCGAAATCGTGCGGGATGTTGCTTGCGGACTTTCTTTTTAAGTACTTGCCGGCAAACGAAAAAACCCGGCACGAGCGGCCGGGTCTGAAAACGACAAGTTTAATAAAGGTATATTAGGCCGACAACACCTTGAGGCGCTGGGCCAGGCGCGACACCTTGCGGGATGCCGTATTCTTGTGCACCACGCCCTTGCTCGCGGCGCGCATCAATTCCGGCTCAGCCACCTTGAAAGCAGCCTGCGCGGCAGCCTTGTCGCCCGAGGCGAGCGCCTCTTCGACTTGGCGGATGTAGGTCCGCACGCGCGAGCGGCGGTTCTTGTTGATCGCCGTGCGGCGGGCGATCTTGCGCGTTGCCTTTTTGGCCGAGGAGGTATTGGCCATGATGCCTCTCTTCTGATCTGGTGGACGCATGCGGGATGCCGCAAGGCGCAAAAAACAAACGGGCAGCCACAGGGCCGCCTCGGTTGGTGCGGCTTATAGTTCAGCTTTCCCGGCGCGTCAACGCTGCTTCGCCTTCTTTTTGGCCGCTGCTGTCGCTCGCTTCCGGCCGAAGTCGTCCCCATCTACCAGTTCGAGAAATTTGGCTACCGGTTCGAGAAATTTGGCTTCCGCTTCTCGACAAAGGCCGCCATGCCTTCCTTCTGGTCATCAAGCGCAAACAGTGAGTGAAACAGCCGGCGCTCGAACCGCAGCCCCTCGGCCAGTGTCGTTTCATAGGCGCGGTTGACGGCCTCTTTCGCCATCATCACTGACGGCAGCGAAAAATCGGCTATCTTGGCCGCAGCCTTCAACGCCTCCTCGAGCAGCTCGCCGGCGGGCACGACACGCGACACCAGGCCGCAACGCTCGGCTTCCGCCGCATCCATCATCCGTCCTGTCAGGCACATGTCCATCGCCTTCGACTTGCCGACGAAACGCGTCAGGCGCTGCGATCCGCCCATGCCCGGCATGACGCCGAGCGTAATCTCGGGCTGGCCGAACTTGGCGTTGTCGGCGGCGATGATGAAGTCGCACATCATCGCCAGTTCGCAGCCGCCGCCGAGCGCATAGCCGGCCACCGCCGCGATGACAGGCTTGCGCGCCCGGGTGAGCTCTTCCCAGCCGATAAAGAAATCCAGCACATAGGCGTCGACAAAGGAGATCGCCTGCATTTCCTTGATGTCCGCACCTGCCGCGAAGGCTTTTTCGGAGCCGGTGATGACCATGGCGCCGATGCCGGTATTCGCGCAAAAGCCGTTCACGGCCGCGACCACGTCCGCCAGGACCTGCGAGTTCAGCGCATTGAGCGCCTTCGGCCGGTTCAGCGTGATCAGCCCGACCTTGCCGCGGGTTTCCACGATAATCGTTTCATAGGCCATGACTGTCTCTCCTCACTGGGTCTTCTGGCTTACATCAGGCGTCCAGCTCACACCCGGCACCTGGCTCACACCCGCACCTAAGTCACACCCGCACCTAGCTCACAACTGACAGCTCCGGCAATAGAAGGTGGAACGCCCGCTTTGCACGATGCGCTCTATATGGCCGCTGCAGCCGTGCTTGGAGCAGGCCTCGCCCTCGCGATCATAGACCGCGAACGAATGCTGGAAATAGCCCAGAGACCCGTCGGTCTGCACATAGTCGCGCAGCGACGATCCGCCGGCGGCGATCGCATCGGCGATCACCGCGCGGATTGCTTCGGCCAAGGCGTCGCGCTGCTGTTTGGCCTTCTTTCCAGGCTTTGCCATGGTGCCTGCCTCGCGCAACGGCGACAGGCCGGCGCGCCACAACGCCTCCGACACATAGATATTGCCGAGCCCGGCGATCAGCCGCTGATCGAGAAGTGCTGCCTTTAGCGGCGACTTCCGGCCTTTCAGCAGGGAGGCGAGCAGCTCGCCGTCCAACGCATTGCCTGTCGGCTCGACGCCAAGCCCCGCCAGCATCGGATGCGTGTCAGGCGTCCCTTCCGAAAACAGCATGAAGCCGAAACGGCGCGGATCGTTGAAGGTCACCCGGGACCGGGCGCCTTGGGGAGAGATGATATGGAAGACGACATGGTCGTGCACTGCGCTTTTCGGGCGCTCGTGATAAAACGCGCGAAACATTTCGCTGCTGTCGGGCATTTCGCCGCCATCGGAGGTTTCGATGCGGAACGAGCCCGACATGCCGAGATGACAGATCAGCACCGGGCCGCCTTCGAGATGCATCGTCAAGTATTTGGCCCGGCGGCCGAGCGCCGTAATCGTCTTGCCGGTCAGCCTCTCCAGGAATTTCTCGGGAAACGGAAAGCGCAGGTCGGGTCGGCGCGCCTCGACGCGGGCGATGCGGGCGCCTTCCAGAACCGGCTGCAGGCCACGCCGCACCGTTTCGACCTCAGGCAACTCAGGCATGGCCGCCTATCTCTTTATAGAAGGAGGTGCCGTGACGGCCGCGTGCCAAGCCAAGATGCTCGGCGACCGTTTCACCGATGTCGGCGAACGTCGTTCTAAGCCCGATGTCGCCGCCAAAGCCTGGTCCGGTGCCGATCACCGGAATGCGTTCGCGCGTATGATCGGTGCCGTGCCAGGTCGGATCGTTGCCGTGGTCGGCCGTGAGGATGAGAAGGTCGCCTGCCTTGATCCGTGCAAGCGCCTCCGGCAGCCGCCGGTCGAACGCCTCGAGCGCGGCGGCATAGCCGGCAACGTCGCGCCGATGGCCGAACTCGGTGTCGAAATCGACGAAATTGGCGAAGACGAGATCGCCGTCGCCGGCGTCATCCATCGCGCCGAGCGCCTTGTCGAACATCGCCATGTTGCCGGCGGCCTTGCGCACTTCCGAAATGCCGCGATGGGCGAAGATGTCGCCGATCTTGCCGACCGCGATGACCCGGCTGCCACGCGCCGTCAGCCGGTCGAGCAGGGTCGGTTCGGGCGGCGGCACTGAATAGTCCCGGCGGTTGTGCGTCCGTTCGAAGCTGGCGGCGGTTTCCCCAATGAAAGGCCGCGCGATCACCCGTCCGATGTTCAGGGGATCGACCAGCCTGCGCACCACCTTGCAGAATTCGTAGAGCCGCTCCAGGCCGAAGTGAACTTCATGCGCGGCGATCTGCAGGACGGAATCGACCGAAGTGTAGCAGATCGGCTTGCCGGTGCGGACATGCTCCTCGCCGTACCGCTCGATGATCTCGGTGCCCGGAGCATGGCAATTGCCGAGAATGCCCGGCACCTCTCCTTCGCGAACGATCGCTTCGGTCAGCTCGGCTGGAAAGGCGGGAACCGTGTCCGGGAAATAGCCCCAGTCGAAGCGGACCGGCAAGGCGGCGATTTCCCAATGGCCTGACGGCGTGTCCTTGCCGCTCGAAATCTCCTGCGCCGCGCCGTGGACGGCGGAGGCAAGCAGGGCCTTGCCGCCGCTGTCGAAGCAGAATCCTGTCGCTGTTTTCGCCGCGTGCCCCAGACCGAGCGAGAGCATGTTGGGCACGAAAAGCGGGCCTTTGCGCAGCCCCTCGCGATCCGCCCGGCCTTCCGCGCAGGCTCCAGCGATGTGTCCGAACGTGTTGGAACCAGTGTCGCCATAGCGCTCTGCGTCGGCCGCGCCGCCGATGCCGAAGGAATCGAGAACAAAAAGGAAGGCGCGCGCCATTGCAGGGATTCATTTATATCGTTTGTCTGTCCGCCAAGACATAGGCGGCCGCGCCGCCATTGGCAATTCGAACCAGCGCTGTCTGCACGACCGGGCGCGGTAGTTGAAATATGGCCGGCATCGGCGTGGATCGACGAAAAAAAATTGAGCGGGGAACTTACATGACACATGGGTTGAAGGCGTCCGCGGCCATCGTGCGCCTGGTGTCAGGCCGATAGCAATGGCGATCGGAGTCGGGCACCGTCGTTTCAGCAGGTGTCGCAGGTAATCGTCGGGCTCCTGCGCGGCCTGAGATAATAGGTTTCGCCCATCGATATCGAGTTGAAAGCCGAACTAAAGCCAAGCCGCTTTTCACTGTCCGCCGACCAGGTGATGATAGGCTCGTATGCGAGTTTGCTTTCGACGCGAATGAGAAACGTGCCCTTGGCGTTGAGCGTCGGTGCTACCGTGGTGACGGAGTTCTTGGCGGCGCCGGCGCTGAAGGCACTGCCGACCATCTTGCGTGACCAAGCGACCAGCACCCGCGGCGTCGATTCATTCGTGACCTCTATTGCGGTGACGGTGATTTCCGGGGTCGATCGGTTGTATGGCTGAAGGGTGGAGTTGCCGATCTGCATGATTGCATCGAGTTCGGCTGGCGTGATGGTCTGCTGCTGGGTGACGAGATCCGCCACCATGCTGCCGATGCGACTGACCTTCTTGCTGGTCTCGATGGCTTGCGAGGCTTCCATGGTCAAAAAGTACATGATCAGCAGGACGGGCACGATGAAGGCAAACTCAACCGCCGCGACACCGCGGCGATCGCGGCAGAACCGGATGGCTTTCGTGCAGATCCCTGCGATTCCCATATCTGCCCCCGCACGCCCCATGCTCTAGTGCTTTTCCCACGCAGCGGTTTGCGTTTTTCAGTCGTCGAACGGCTCGTTCTTCCAGGTCATCGATGCGAAATGCAGCGTGTTGCCGTCTTTCAGATTGGCCATCGACTTGGCCATGAAATCGGTCATGACGGGCCATTTGTAAAAAACCCGCAGCATGTTTATCGATTCAGCCAAGCCTGGGGATACCGCAAAAGTCGCGGGGGTCGTGCCGGTCAGCGCGATTTCGCCGTCTTGGATCTTGAAGCCCGCCTGGGCTGCGGCGGCGAAGCTCGGATACGCGCGCAGATCCACTTCCAATCCGGGGCAGTCCTTGGCGACCATGATCTCCAGCCGGCTGCAGATCATGGTCTTCAGCGTGGCCTCGGTTACATTCGCCTGCCTTACCTGGCCCGTTCGTAGCTGGCGCGCGACATCGTCGGTGACATTGGCCATCACCTCTTGCCCGGCAAATGAAATGCAGCTCTCCAGTATGGCAAAGACGAGGAGCGCAAACGGCACCGCAAGCATCGCGAACTCCAAAGCCGTGCTGCCGCCCCGGTCGCCAAGGAAGCGCGCGAAAAAGCCTGATCGTCCTGCTTTGCTCATGTCCCGTGCCTGCCGATCCTCAAGAGGTGTCGGAGCAACATTAGCGCAAACCCATTGAAGTGCGGTTTGGATGATCGTTAAATTCGGCTGGAAGGGTTTAACAGGCCGATAACCGAAGCGGCATTTTCAGCGAGACGAAACGGTCGGGTCGCTTACTGGCCGGCGCTCATCTCGGCCTCCGAGGCCTTCTCCGCCTCGCTTTTATACGAGCTTTCGCAATACGGCGTGCACGACATGGTCTGTATTTCGGCGCGTCGATAGATGCGCACCGACGAGGCGTCCTGTCGCACGACGGTGATCTGCTCGTCGACGATCGGACGGCCCTCCTGATCGAGGACGACGAGATTGGTGACGCCGAAGCCCTTGCCCGTCAGCACGATCGTCGAAGCATCCTGCACCGAGGCGTCGGCGATCGCCGGATTGCCGACGACGACCGTATCGGCGGCACGCGACAGTTTGACGATCTTCGCCTGGTTCATCGTGACCTCGATGCCGGCGCCAGCCTTGGCCGGCACGACAAGAGCCGTGGCGGCAAGAAGTGCTGCAATCGGAAAGGACGATCTCGGCCCGGTCATTGAAGCGCTCCACGGCGGCAAATTGCTCAACGGAACATGAACGAGATTGGTGAAGCAACGGTTAAGCGGAGGAGAGCCGTGGAGACGTCGGGCTCGGCACGTTGATCACATAGGGCGGGGATCGCCTAGAGCGGGAATCGCCTGGAGCGTGGATCGCCTGGTGCGTGCCGCCCCCCTCCCCAATCGCCAAGTTGCGCCTTTCGCGGCCCTCGACGTGCGTGTCGGGTCCATAGGCGTCACTTAGTCTACGGTTAACCACGCAATGTCATTGAAGCCGGAAAGGAATCGGTAAGGCTGTTTATTAAGCCGATTGAAAGAGCTTCTCCATAGATTGTCAGCATCCGATCAACCACCAAGAGAAGTTGACGGAATTGCTGTAACACCTGGAGTAGGAGCTCTCGAATGTCTAATCTCATTGCACGTTTTGTGAAGGACGAATCCGGCGCGACCGCCATCGAATACGGTCTGATCGCCGCTCTCATCGCGCTCGCCATCATGGTCGGCGCCGGCTCGCTGGGCGACGCGCTGAACGCGAAGTTCAACGGGATCGCCACTAAGGTCAACAATTCGTAACAGATCACGAAGTCCGGTGTTTTCCAGAACAGGGCCGCCTCACTGGCGGCCCTGTTTCGTCGTACCGGCAGATTTTCAGCTCGCAGCCTCATCAATCGTTAATCGAACACGCCTAGGCTGAGACCAGGCACAGTTCGACCACAGGCGCCGCACCAATGCTTGAAGCCCTGATCTTCGTTGTCTTTCCGTTCTGCATGCTTTTCGCAGCGATCTCCGACATGCTGTCGATGACGATCGCCAATCGCGTGCCGGTGCTGCTTGTCGCCGTCTTCGCCCTGGTCGCGCCGCTAACCGGCATGGACTGGGCAACCTATGGCTGGCATTTTGCCGCCGGCGGCCTGGTTCTCGCCGTGACCTTCGGTCTGTTCGCGCTCGGCGGCATGGGAGGCGGCGACGCCAAGCTGCTGGCCGCCAGCGCCGTCTGGATGGGGCTGAACATCCATCTCGTCGAATATCTCGTAACCTCGACATTCATCGGTGGCCTGCTGACACTCGCCATCCTCGTCTATCGGAAATCGCCGCTTGCAGCCGTCACAAGCCATAACCGGTTTTTACGCCACTTCGCCGAGGAGACGACCGGCGTTCCCTATGGCATCGCGCTTGGCGTTGGCGGCCTGCTCACCTTTCCGAACTCGCCGTTGATGGCGTGGGCACTCGCAAGGCTGGCGGCCTGATTCTTCCCTCGTCAGGCCAGCCTTCCCACATTCGATTTGACGTTGGAGCAGGCGGCTTGGCCGCCTTTTTTGCTGGCCGGACCGGATGCCTCAAATTTATGTAAACCTTAAATTAATCACGATCGTAAGTATTAAATTAACCTTGTTTTGACGATTGCCGCTGCAAGGTCCGGCTTGGCTAGGTTGTTTGCCAAGGCGAGGTTCGGACAGATGCCAGCATCCCGACTGATCATTCTAGGCGTGGCGGTCGCCGCGGCGGGTGGCGCAGGATATGTAGCAAAAAACATGGTGGCGGCGCCGCCACCTCAAATCGTCGATTCCGGCCCCGAGGCGCCGGCAATCGCGCTGCAGGACGTGCTGGTCCTGTCCGGCGACGTTCCGATGGGCAGTCCGCTCGACAACAACATCAGCTGGCAGTCCTGGCCGGCCGACGGCGTCAACGCGAATTTCATCACCCGCGTCGCGGAGCCCGATGCGCTGGAGAAGCTGAAAGGCGGCATCGCCCGTGTGGCGATGTATGCCGGTGAGCCGCTGCGCCGCTCCAAGCTGATCGGCGAGGGACAGAGCTTCATGTCGTCGATCCTGCCCTCCGGCATGCGGGCCGTCGCTACAGCCGTATCGGCCGACACGTCGGCCGGCGGCTTCATACTTCCCAACGATTTCGTCGACGTCATCATGACCCGCAGAGCCGATGCGGCAGGCGGCGGCAGCGGCTTTACGACCGAGACCATCCTCAAGAACATTCGCGTCCTGGCAATCGACCAGACCATCCAGGAGGACGAGGAAGGCAAGCGCACCAGGGTCGGCCAGACCGCCACCCTGGAACTGACACCGCAGCAGGCGGAAATCATCACCGTCGCCCAGCAGATGGCGGATCGCCTGACGTTGGCGCTGCGGTCGATCACCGACACCCAGGAGAAGAATCTGGGCGAGGCCGACTATCTCGTTTCCGGCAATGGGCGACGCGGAACAGTACGCCTGATTAAGTCGGGCGAAGTTTCCGAAGTGGGAGCAAGGCAATGAGGCTAAACGCGCGACTGCCGGTCACACTGGCTGCGGCAATCGGCCTGTTCCTGCTTGGATCGAATGCACATGGCCTCCTCAAGGCGAATGCGGCAAGCAGGAACGCCGAGGTGTCGGCTTCGACCGCCACCCAGCGCGTCAAGCTCGGTCTCAACAAATCGGTGGTCATCGACCTGCCGAGCGATGCCTATGATATACTGGTCGCCAACCCGGCGGTCGCCGATGCGGTGACCCGCACCGCCAGGCGCATCTATCTCTTTGGAAAGGCGGTGGGCGACACCAACATCTTCGTCTTCGGCCCTAATGGCGAACAGATCGTCAGCCTGGATCTGGCGGTCGAACGCGACGTCGCCGGACTGGAAGACTATATCAGGCGCTTCATACCGTCATCGAGCATCACGGTCGAATTGCTGAACGACAACGTCGTCCTGACCGGAACCGTGGATACTCCCCTGGATGCCAAGCGCGCAGTCGATCTGGCCACCATCTTCGTGTCCGGCGGTGAAGCGACCACGGGACAATATTCACAGACCGCCTCCGGCGGCTCGGCCGAATCCGGTGTCGACATCGACAACCCGGATTCCGAGCGTCGCGTCAGCCAGATCGTCAACCTCTTGCAGATCATCGGCGACGATCAGGTGACGCTGAAGGTGACGGTGGCCGAGGTCAGCCGCTCGGTGATGAAGCAACTCGGCGTCAACCTGATCGGCAAGGGCAGCAGCGACGGCTTCTCCTTCGGCGCGATGAGTTCTCCTCCTTATGGCCTGGGCAAGCCGATTTCGCAGTACTCCAACTTACAGCTGGGTGATGCGCTCGGAAACGGACTTCAGGCGTATATCAATGCCATGGAGCAGAGCGGCGTCATGAAGACACTCGCCGAGCCGACGCTGACCGCGGTTTCGGGCGAAAAAGCGACATTCAAAGTCGGCGGCGAATTCAATCTCATCACAAGCCGGACGAGCAACGTTTCAGAAGACAACATAACGGGCCAGGTTACCTACAGCAACGAAAAGCTCGAATATGGAATTGGCCTCGAATTCCAGCCGGTCGTGCTCTCGGCGGGCCGCATCAGCCTTAAAGTGAGGACGTCGGTTTCGGAGCCTACGACGGAAGGCGCCACAGTGCTCGAAGCGGCCGGCGACTTGCCCGGCACCACTTTGCTGTCGATCCGCAAGCGACTGGCGGACACCACCATTGAACTGCCTTCCGGCGGTTCGATGATGATCGCCGGCCTGGTTCGGGACGACATCCGGCAGGCGGTCGCCGGGCTGCCCGGGCTGACCAAGATCCCAGTGCTCGGCACGCTGTTCCGCAGCCGGGATTTCGTTCGCAACGAGACGGAGCTCGTCATCATCATCACGCCCTATTTGGTGAAGCCGGTGACGCGCAACGCCCTTGCCAAGCCGGACGACAATTTCAACGCCGCCAGCGATGGCGCCGGCATGTTCCTAGGCCGTGTCAATCGCGTCTACGGCACCATGCAAACCGACAAGCCCAACGGCCGTTACCACGGCGTTGTCGGCTTCATCTACAAGTAAGCGGGGAAGCGGACATGTCTCAGTCAGCGTTGAGGACGATCACCGCAGCGGCGCGGTCCGGCCGTTCGCGGATCTACCGGCCGGCCATTCCGGTCCTGGCGGTTGCGGCACTGCTGGCGGGCTGCGCCAACCGGGACAGCATCACGGTCGGCGCTGTTCCGGACGATTATCGCACCACCCATCCGATCGTGATTGCTGAGAAGAACCTGAAGATCGACCTTCCGGTCGGCGCCGGCGATCGCGGCATGACCGGGTCACAGCGCGACACGCTTCTGGGCTTCCTGGATGGCTATGACAAGAGCGCCGCTCCGACCCTGACGATCTCGATCCCGAGCGGTTCGGCCAACGAGATCGCCGCGACCGCGGCCGGTCGCGATTTCGCCAGACTTGCGATTGCCAGCGGCATCAGCCGGAACCGGATCGTCATCACCACCTACCAGTCGGTTTCGGCCGAAGCGTCCGCGCCGATCCGCGTCGCCTATGTCTCGGTGAAGGCGCAGACCGACAGATGCGGACGCTGGCCTGAAGACCTGCTGCAGACCTCGGAAAACAAGCACTATGCCGATTTCGGCTGCTCGTATCAGAACAATCTTGCCGCCCAGATGGCAAATCCGACCGATCTGCTCGGGCCGCGTAAACAGACCCCCATAGATGCCGAAAGGCGTGACGTCGTCATTGATGGCTATCAAAACGCCCCGTTCTATTCGCCGATCCCGGCAACAGAAGTCGACTACTGATCGATCGCAGGTTGGAGCACGCGGACATGAGCAATCTCGCCTACGACACGGGGATAGATGGCGGCGAAATCTCGCAGCAGGACATCGCCGCCATGCAGGCGTTGCGGCCGATTCCGCGCATCTCGATTCAGGCATTTTGCGAGACCGAGGGCGTTGCGAATCCGGTCGAGCGCGCCGGCGAGGATCGTCGCATGGCGAAGGCCCATTTGAAGGTTCATATGGGCGGCGTCGCCACCGCCATAGAGTTCTACCAATCGGCGCCGACACCGAACCTGATCCTGCTGGAATCGCGCAGCGAGCCGAAGCAATTGCTCGAGCAACTCACGCAGCTCTCCGAATATTGCGATCCGACCTCAAAGGTCGTGGTCATCGGCCACTATAACGATGTCGGGCTCTATCGCGAGCTCATCCGCTCCGGCATTTCCGAATATGTCATCGCGCCGGTGTCGATGGCCGATATCGTCAGCGTTATATCGACGATTTTCGTTGATCCGGAAGCCGAGCCGATCGGCCGCTCGATCGCCTTCATCGGCGCCAAGGGTGGCGTCGGCTCCTCGACCATTGCCCACAATGTGGCCTGGGCGATGTCGTCGCTGTTCAAGTCCGAAGTGGTTGTCGCCGATCTCGACCTGGCTTTCGGAACGGCCAACATCAATTTCGATCAGGATCCGGCGCAAGGCATTGCCGAAGCCGTTTTCTCACCGGAGCGCCTCGACGCGGTCTATCTGGATCGGCTGCTTGCCCAGTGCGCCGAGCATCTGTCGCTGCTTGCAGCGCCTTCAACGCTCGATCGGGTCTACGATTTCGATCCAGACGCTTTCACGCAGCTTATCGACACGGCCCAGCGCAGCGTGCCGCTTCTGGTGCTCGATGTTCCGCACATCTGGACGGGCTGGACCAAGAACATACTGGTCAAAGCCGACGAGATCGTGATCACGGCGACGCCGGAGCTGGCCAATCTGCGCAACACCAAGAATCTGGCCGACATGTTCAAACGGCTTCGCCCGAACGATCCGCCGCCGAAGCTGATCATCAATCAGGCCGGCGTGCCAAAGCGCCCGGAGATTTCGTCATCCGACTTCGCCGACTCGCTCGGCCTGTCGCCGATGTCGGTCATTGCTTTCGAGCCGCTGCTGTTCGGAAACGCCGCCAACAACGGGCGCATGCTCGGCGAAATGGATGCCAAGAACCTGGTTGTCGGCACGATCAACGAGATTGCGCATGTGCTGACCGGGCGCAGCGAAATCAAGGCAAGAAAGAAAGCGGGCCTCGGCAACCTCCTTGGCAAGCTTTCGCGCGGCAAGAAGTGATGCTTCCGGAGCGGAATTGGTAATCGATCATGTTTGGTAAAAGAGGCAGCGACGACGGCAACCGGTTCACCCCGGAATTCCGTCAGCCGGCACCTGCGCCTGCCGCGCCGGCGGCAAAACCTGCGGAAACGGCGGTTCTTGCCAAACCCGCACCGCCGCCGCCATCTGGCACGCTTGGCGCGTCTGCTGCGCCCGTGCGCCGTGCGGTCGAGGCGCCGCCGTTGGCCCCGGAGCCGAAAAAGCTCCAGCGCCAAAAGAGCGAAACCTATTACGACACCAAGAGCCAGGTCTTTGCCGCGCTCATCGACACCATCGACCTGTCGCAACTCGCCAAGCTCGATCCCGAAAGCGCACGCGAGGAAATCCGCGACATCGTCAACGACATCATCGCGATCAAGAATTTCGCGATGTCGATCGCCGAGCAGGAAGAACTGCTCGAGGATATCTGCAATGACGTGCTCGGTTACGGGCCGCTGGAGCCGTTGCTCGCCCGCGACGACATCGCCGACATCATGGTCAACGGCTCCAAGGACGTCTATATCGAGGTCAACGGCAAGGTCGAGCAGACCGGCATTCGTTTCCGCGACAATCAGCAGCTTCTCAACATCTGTCAGCGCATCGTCAGCCAGGTTGGCCGCCGCGTCGACGAATCGAGCCCAATCTGCGACGCGCGCCTTCCCGATGGCTCCCGTGTCAACGTCATCGCGCCGCCGCTCGCCATCGACGGCGCCGCGCTCACCATCCGCAAGTTCAAGAAGGACAAGCTGACACTCGACCAGCTGGTCAAGTTCGGCGCCATTTCGCCGCACGGCGCCGAGATTCTCAAGATCATTGGCCGCGTCCGCTGCAACATCGTCATTTCAGGCGGTACCGGCTCGGGCAAGACGACGCTGCTCAATTGCCTGACCAACTATATCGACCGCGAGGAACGCGTCATCACCTGCGAGGACTCGGCCGAACTGCAACTGCAGCAGCCGCATGTCGTGCGTCTGGAAACCCGCCCGCCCAACCTCGAGGGCGAGGGCGAGGTGACCATGCGCGACCTGGTCAAGAACTGCCTGCGCATGCGGCCCGAGCGCATCATCGTCGGCGAAGTGCGCGGACCTGAAGTGTTCGATCTTCTGCAGGCGATGAACACCGGCCACGACGGCTCGATGGGCACGATCCACTCGAACAGCCCGCGCGAATGCCTGAACCGTATTGAATCGATGATCGCGATGGGCGGTTACACGCTGCCGCAGAAAACCGTGCGTGAAATCGTGGTCGGTTCCGTGGACGTGATCATCCAGGCCGCACGCCTGCGCGACGGATCACGGCGCATCACCCACATCACCGAGGTGATCGGAATGGAGGGCGACGTCATCATCACGCAGGACATCGTTCTCTACAACATCAAAGGCGAGGACGCGAACGGCAGACTGCTGGGCGAGCATGTTTCAACAGGCATCGGTCGTCCGCATTTCTGGGAGCGCGCCCGCTACTATGGCGAGGAACAGCGCCTCGCCAATGCGCTCGAGGCAATGGAGAAACGCGCTGACTGATTCATTTGGAGGCGTAGGAGCCAAGGCCGATGTTTGGAATTGACGGCACAGTGTTGGCAGTCATCGTGCTCGCCGGCTTCAGCGCCGGCGCGGTCGCCTATGCTTTTCTGTTCAACCGGATCAGCGCCGAGAAGCAGGTCGGCAGGCGGCTTGAAACGATCAAGACCGCCGAGACGGATGGTGCCGTCGTCAAGGCTTCGCGCGATCGCGTGGCGGAAGCGGCCAAGCGGCGCAAATCGGTTCAGGATTCACTGAAGGACCTCGAACAGAAGCAAAAAGCCAACCAGGGCAACGTCAAAAAGCCGCCACTGAAAGCCCAGATCCGTCAGGCGGGCATGAAGGTCTCGCTCGAGCGCTTCTATTTCTACTCGGCGGTTTGCGGCGCCGTCCTGACGTTTCTTGCCTATTTCTTCGGCGCGCCGTTGTTTGTCTTGCCGGGTGCGCTGCTGGTCGGCGGCCTCGGCCTGCCACGCTGGTTCGTTTCGTTTTGCCGCGCCCGCCGGGTCAAGGCGTTCCTCAACGAATTCCCGAACGCGCTCGACATCATCGTGCGCGCGGTCAAATCCGGCCTGCCGCTGAACGACGCTGTCCGCCTGATCGCCAATGAATCCCCCGAACCGGTCAAGACCGAGTTCCGCCGTATCATCGATTCGCAGCAGATGGGCCTGTCGATCCCCGACGCCAGCATGCGTATGGCCGAGACAATGCCGTGCACCGAGGCGAGCTTCTTCGGCATCGTCATCCAGATCCAGTCCCAGGCCGGCGGCAATCTTTCCGAGGCTCTGGGCAATCTTTCGCGGGTGCTTCGCGACCGCAAGAAGATGAAGGCCAAGGTCCAGGCGCTGTCCATGGAAGCGAAGGCGTCCGCGGTGATCATCGGCGCCTTGCCATTCGTCGTCGCCTTTCTCGTCTACCTGACAAGCCCGAACTACATCATGCCTCTGTTCACCACCAGCGTCGGCAATCTGATCCTCGGCTGCTCCGCGGCCTGGATGTCGATCGGCATCCTGGTGATGCGCAAGATGATGAACTTCGAGGTTTAGGATTTCGAGCGCATGACTGAGAACGTCGTCAAAACTCTTACCGATCCGGCATTTCTGATTGCCTTGCTGGTCGGCATCGCGGTGTTTGCGACCGTGTTCACGCTGCTGCCTGCCTTTGGCGGAAACCAGCTCAAGGCGCGTATGAAATCGGTGGCGCTGGAGCGCGACGAACTGCGCGCCAAGCAGCGTGCGCGGCTTGCCCTCGAGGCCGATCGCCGCCGCAAGGGCCTGCGCGAGGAACAGTCGATCGGCATGCGCAATATTGTCGACCGGCTGGACCTGAGGCGCGCCCTGGCCGATGAAGGCACCTTGCAGAAACTCAAGGTGGCTGGCTTCCGCGGGCAGAATCCGTTGACGCGTTTCCTTTTCTTCCGTCTGATCCTGCCTTTTGTCGGCTTTGCCCTGGCTGCGATGTATCTGTTCGTGCTCGGCGGGTTGCCGGAGCAGCCGCCTGTCATCAAGTTGTTCGTCTGTGTCGTCGTCGCCTATGCGGGTTTTTACGCGCCGGTGCTCTATGTCAACAACCGCGCCACCAAGCGCAAGCAGTCGATCCAGATGGCGTGGCCGGACGCGCTCGATCTGATGCTTATCTGCGTCGAGTCCGGCATGTCGGTGGAGGCGGCGTTTCGTAAGGTCGCTGACGAGATCGGCGCGCAGTCGGTGGCGCTTGCCGAAGAGTTCATCCTGACCAATGCCGAACTTTCCTACTTGCAGGAACGCAAGCAGGCTTACGAGAACCTTGCAAGCCGCACCGGCCTGGAATCGGTCAAGTCGGTGTCGCAGGCGCTGGTCCAGGCCGAGCGCTACGGCACGCCGGTGGCGCACGCGCTGCGCGTGCTTGCCGGCGAAAGCCGCGACATGCGCATGAACGCCGCCGAGAAGAAGGCCGCGGCCTTGCCGCCGAAGCTCACCGTGCCGATGATCCTGTTCTTCCTGCCGGTGCTGTTCGCCATCATTCTGGGTCCCGCCGGCATCCAGGTGAGCGAGCGCGGTATCTTCGGCGACCAGCCGACATCGAGTAGCCAATAATGTATGTCGCGCAAAAGCATGCCCACGGGCCTGACCCGAGGGTGTGCAGCGGTTTTGGCGCCGCGGTTATAGCGCTTGTCTCGGCTTGACAGGTCGGCGCTGCCCCTCATTGCCCTGCCGGGCATTTCTCCCCGTATAGTGACGGGAGAAAGCCCCGTCGTCGACGGTTTCGCCAACGACAAGCGTTGCAGGAAGGGCGCCGAGGGGCAGCCAGCTTCTTTCTCCCCGTTTACGGGGAGAAATGCCCGGCAGGGCAATGAGGGGCAGCGCCGACATCGATATGTATGATAGGGTGGAACATATTCTGCAAACGATCTGACGAAGAAATGGATGACCATCTCCAACGGACCTGAAGCGCCTCGCATGTGGCCGGTCAAACGCGACGCGCTTTAGCCAGGCGGCAATGCAGAGAAAAGCCGCGGTGCTGATGCAACGCGGCCTGTACGTCTGGCGCCGGGACGTGGTGCGGTCAGTTGGTGGCGGGCTTTGCCTTGTCCTGGTCCTTGAGTTGGCTCCAGGCGTTCTGCTGGGCGAGCATCTGGCGAAGGTAAGCCACGTTCGCCTGCGCCTGTTCGGGCGACAGCTCCTGCGAGGCGATTTTCTCGGCCTCGTCGAAGCGGCCCTGCAGGCCGACGACCAGCGCCAGGTTCTGGCGGACGCGGCTGTCGGCGTTCGGCTGCTGGGCGGCCGAGCCCATATAGGTTTCAGCCGTGCGCAGATCACCTTCCAGAACATAGGACATGCCGAGATTGGAAAGGATCGAAGGTTCGTTCGGCTTGAGGTCAAGCGCCTTGCGGTAGTTCTGGCGCGCCTCGTCTCTCTGGCCAAGCTGGTCGAGAATCGCGGCTTCCGCCGACACCAGCTTCCAGTCGGGATATTCCGGTGTCTGCGCGCGGCGCACCGCGTCGAGCGCCGGCTCGAACTGCCCGTTGGCGGCAAGTGCCTTGCCATAGGCGGCGAGCACGTCGCGGTCCTTCGGCAGGACGATTGCCAGTTTGCGCATCACGGCGAGCGACTGGTCGGCGTCGCCATCCATTTGCAGCGCCGCGGCATAATTCGTCGCGATCCGCTTGTCGTCGGGGTTCTTGGCGTAGGACTGACCCAGCGCGATCGTCGCCTTGTGCAACTCGCCGGCCGCCATGGTTTCCAAGGGTTTGCCGCTGGTGCGTCCGATCGAGCCGGTCGTCAACTTGCTGGTTCCGCAGCCTGCAACGCTGGCCGCGAGCGCTAATATGAACGCAGTGGTGATCAGCCGCTTCCCCGTGGCGTTCGTCATGCGGTTGGTCGGCATCTGCACCAGGGCCTCCATTCGTCAAATTGGCTATTACGTGGCCATCTTCCCTCCCGCAGAAATATTCTGTTAACCCTAACGGATAGTTAAAACGCGCCGACTCGGAAGCCGGAGATCATCGAATGCCAGTCGAACTCATCGAGAGAAAACTGAAGACCACGCTGCCGGTCCATCTGGTGGCGAAGGATCGACTGGATGCGGCAAGGCTTGCCTTGCCCTCGCTCGCCTGGGCCAAGGCCAACGGCTTTTCCGGTCAGGCCGGTAGGACGCTGATCCTGCCCGACAAAAACGGCGCACTTGCCGGAGCCCTGTTCGGCACGGGCGACGGCGAAGGCGCGCTTGCGATCGGCGCGCTGGCGAGAGCCTTGCCCGAAGGCGACTGGCATTTCGCCTCCACACTGGCCGAGCCGGAAATCGCGGCCATCGCATTGGCGCTCGGCGGCTATGTCTTCACTCGCTACGGCAAAAAGCCTGGCAAGGCGCTGCGTTTTTCGCTGCCGCTCGGCGCTGAAGGGGCTTACGTTCGCCGCATCGCCGATGGCGTTTTCCTGACGCGCGACCTGGTCAACACGCCGACCAGCGACATGGGACCTGACGAGCTGGAGAAGGCAGTTCGGACGCTGGCCGGGGCGTACGAGGCCGAAGTGTCGGTGACCAAGGGCGACGACCTGCTCAAGAAGAACTTCCCGATGATCCATGCGGTCGGCCGCGCTTCCGTCGGCGCGCCGCGGCTGATCGACATGATTTGGGGACCGGAGAGCGCTCCGAAGGTGACGCTGGTCGGCAAGGGCGTCTGCTTCGACACCGGTGGTCTCGACATCAAGCCGTCCTCGGGCATGCTCTTGATGAAGAAGGACATGGGCGGTGCGGCCAACGTATTGGGCCTCGCCTCGATGATCATGGCCGCCGGACTGAAGGTCCGGCTTCGTGTGCTGATCCCGGCGGTCGAAAATTCGATTGCCGGCAACGCCTTCCGGCCCGGCGACGTGCTGGTGAGCCGCAAGGGCATCACCGTCGAGATCGGCAACACCGACGCCGAAGGACGGCTGGTGCTGGCGGACGCCTTGGCACTGGCAGACGACGACGAGCCGCAGCTGCTGATCGACATGGCGACCTTGACCGGGGCTGCTCGCGTGGCGCTCGGTCCCGATCTGCCGCCTTTCTACACCGGCGATGAAGCGCTGGCCTCCGACCTCGCTGCGGCCTCCGTCGCGGTCGAGGATCCTCTGTGGCGCATGCCACTGTGGAAACCCTATGCCGCAAAGCTGTCGTCGAAGATCGCCGACATCAACAATGTCACATCAGACAGTTTCGCCGGCTCGATCACCGCGGCGCTTTTCCTAAAACGCTTCGTTGAGAAGACCGCCGCCTGGGCGCATTTCGACATCTTCGCCTGGAACCCGTCCGATCGTCCGTACGGTCTCGCCGGCGGTGAGGCGCAAGGCATCCGAGCGCTGGAAAGGGTTATTTCGAAACGCTACGCCTGACAGCTCCTGTTCAGCACGAGGACTGAAACGGAACCGAAACAATTTGCCGTCATTCTGGCCGGATGTCGATTTCGATGCGTCCAAGCCAAGCCTTGCGACTGTGGCAGCAGGTGGTGCTGTCGCAGGTGCGCGACGACGCGCCGGACCTCACCATGCGCCAGACGGCGATCCTGTTCACCATCTATCTTGACCCGCCGCCGCACACGGTGCGCGGGCTCGCCGCCCGGCTCAACGTCACCAAGCCGGTGATCACCCGGGCACTCGACACGATGGGCGCAATGAAGCTGGTTTCGCGCCATCGCGACGAGATCGACAAGCGCAACGTGCTGGTCAAGCGAACCGTAGAAGGTGCTCTCTTTGTCGAGCGCTTCGGCGATGTTATCATTGCCAGAGCCCAGGAATTGCCTATCTGACCGAACCGCCCTTCTGACCGAGTTGCCGATTTGACCGCCAGGGATGCTCGCCTTCACGCCTTCCGTTCCGATCTCGCCGATGCCAGGCTGGAAGGCGAGGTCGCCGCCGATCGCTTCGTCGCCGGGCGGCCAGCGCGGGTTTCAGCCGCAGTGGCCGATATCCGCAAGGCGCCGCGGCCGGATGCCGGCGTCAACACGCAAGCCCTGTTCGGCGACGACGTCCTCGTCTTCGAAGACGTCGAAGGCTGGGCCTGGATCCAGGCCGAACGCGACGGCTATGTCGGCTATGTCGCCGACACCGTGCTGGGCGGACGCGACCATGCGCCCACCCATGTCGTCTCGGTGCCGCGAACCTTCCTCTATCCGGGACCTGATTTGCGGCTTCCGCTGAGCGGGCAACTGTCGATGGGATCTGCGGTGACGGTGACCGGCGCGGCCGAAACGCGCGGCACGCATTATGCGCTGCTGCCGTCCGGCGAGGCTGTCATCTCAGGCCATCTCAGGCCTGTCGGAGAGCCTGCTGCCGACTATGTCGCGGTCGCGGAAGCTTTTCTCGGCACGCCCTATCTGTGGGGCGGCGCCTCCGGGTTCGGCATCGACTGTTCCGGTCTCGTGCAACTGGCGATGCACATGGCCGGCAGGCAAGTGCTGCGCGATTCCGACATGCAGGCGGCGACCATCGGTGAGCCGCTCGACCCGGGCGCGGATTTTGCCGGGTTGCGGCGCGGCGACCTGGTGTTCTGGAAAGGCCATGTCGCTGTCATGACCGACCCGGAAACGATGATCCACGCCAACGGCCAAACCATGCTGGTCTCGCGTGAAGGGTTCAGGCAAGCCCTCGCCCGTATCGGCTATCTCTATGGCGGTCCAACAGGGTTTCGGCGGCCTTAGCGTAAGCGCTTTCCTTCTCCCCTTGTGGGAGAAGGTGGCCGAGCGAAGCTCGGTCGGATGAGGGGTGTTCCCGAGAACGCCAACGCCTCATTTCTTCCAGCACCCTCATCCGTCTTGCCGCTTCGCGGCAATCCACCTTCTCCCACAACAAGGGGAGAAGGAAAAACCGCGCTCGATCACCTTTTGTTCCGATTCTTCTTGGCGATTGCGCGCCGCCGCGCTACCTCTGGCGGGTGACAGAGCAGCCGCGCCTCGCCGAACAGAATGCCGCCGCGCACTTGCCCGAGCCGTTCCTCAAATGGTTCGCGGAAAAGGGCTGGTCGCCGCGCGCCCATCAGATCGAATTGCTGGCGACTGCCCAAGCCGGGCAGTCGGTTCTGCTGATCGCACCGACCGGCGCCGGTAAGACGCTGGCCGGGTTTCTGCCTTCACTAACCGAGCTGGCCGGGCGGCCGGGGAGAAGGCCGGGGCAGGCGCGTCGCGGCATCCACACGCTCTACATCTCGCCGCTGAAAGCGCTGGCCGTCGACATCGAGCGCAATCTCGGCAAGCCGGTGGTAGAGATCGGTCTATCTGTCACCATCGAGACGCGCACCGGCGACACGCCCGCGCATAAGCGCCAGCGGCAGAAGCTGGCGCCGCCCGACATCCTCCTGACGACGCCCGAGCAACTGGCGCTGCTGATTGCTGCGCCCGACGCCAGGCGCTTCTTCGAGGATCTGCACTATGTCGTGCTCGACGAACTGCATTCTTTGGTGACGTCGAAGCGCGGGCATCTCCTGTCGCTCGGGCTGGCCCGGCTGCGATCCTTTGTTCCCGGCTTGCAGACGATCGGCCTGTCGGCGACGGTTGCCGAGCCGGACGAATTGCGGCGCTGGCTGGTCAGCCAGAATCCACCGGGCGGCATGGCCGAATTGATCGCCGTCACCGGCGGCGCCAAGCCTGACATCTCCATTCTCGATTCGGAGGAGCACGTGCCGTGGGCGGGGCATTCCGCCCGCTACGCCACGCCGGAAATCTATAGCGAGATCAAGCGACACAAGACGACCCTGCTGTTCGTCAACACGCGCAGCCAGGCCGAGCTGCTGTTCCAGGAATTGTGGCGGGTCAATGAGGACACCTTGCCGATCGCGCTCCATCACGGCTCGCTCGATGTCGCCCAGCGCCGGCGCGTCGAAAAGGCGATGGGCGAGAATGCCTTGCGTGCCATCGTCGCCACGTCGACGCTCGACCTCGGCATCGACTGGGGCGATGTCGACCTGGTCGTGCATGTCGGCGCTCCCAAGGGTGCGAGCCGGCTGGCGCAGCGCATCGGCCGCGCCAACCACCGCATGGATGAGCCGTCGAAGGCGATCCTGATTCCGGCCAACCGCTTCGAGGTGCTGGAATGCCGGGCGGCGCTCGACGCCAATTATCTCGGCGCCCAGGACACACCACCGCTGGTCAATGGCGGGCTCGATGTGCTGGCGCAGCATGTCTTGGGTTGCGCCTGCGGCGCGCCTTTTCATGCCGATGCGCTGTTCAAGGAGGTGCGAACCGCCGCGCCCTATGCCGAACTCGACCGGCCGACGTTCGATCGTGTCGTCGACTTCGTCGCCACCGGCGGATATGCGCTGAAGAACTACGAGCGCTACGCCCGCATCCGCCTGAACAAGGACGGGCTGTGGCGCGTGTCCAATCCTCGCATCGCCCAGCAGTACCGGCTGAATGTCGGCACCATCATCGAGGTGCCGGCGCTCAACGTGCGTTATATCAAGGCCGGCAGCAAAGGCTCTGCCTCGCGCGGCGGTCGGGTTCTCGGCAAGATCGAGGAGGCGTTCCTCGAAACGCTGACGCATGGCGATACCTTCATGTTCGCCGGCAAGGTGCTGCGCTTCGAGGGCATCCGCGACAATGAATGCTTCGTGTCGAATGCGCCCGGCAGTGACGCCAAGGTGCCCTATTATGGCGGCGGCAAATTCCCGCTTTCGACCTACCTCGCCGAACAGGTTCGCATCATGCTGGACGACCCGCAGCGCTGGAAGAAGCTGCCGGAACAGGTCGCCGACTGGCTGCGCTTTCAGGCCGACAAATCGGTGCTGCCGAAACGCGACGACCTGCTGATCGAGACCTTTCCGCGCGGCAACCGCTACTATCTGGTGGCCTACCCGTTCGAGGGCAGGCTGGCGCACCAGACGCTTGGCATGCTGCTTACCCGCCGCCTCGACAGGGCGGGAGCCAGGCCGCTCGGCTTCGTCGCCACCGACTATGCACTTGCCATATGGTCGCTGGCCGATATGGGCAGGATGTTCCGGGCGAAGAAACCGTCGCTGGCCGCGCTTTTCGACCAGGACATGCTGGGCGACGATCTCGAAGCCTGGCTGGCCGACAGCTGGCTGTTGAAGCGCACCTTTCGCAATTGCGCGCTCATCTCCGGACTGATCGAAAAACGTCATCCGGGCCAGGAGAAGAGCGGCCGTCAGATCACCGTCTCGACCGACCTCATCTACGACGTTCTGCGCAGCCATGAGCCCGACCACATCCTGCTGCAGGCGACGCGTGCCGACGCGGCCACGGGTCTGCTGGATGTCAGCAGACTTGCCGAGATGCTCTCGCGTATCCAGGGACGAATCGTGCATAAGCACCTTGAGCAGATTTCGCCGCTCGCCGTGCCGATCATGCTCGAGATCGGCAAGATGCCGGTGCATGGCGAGGCCGATGATACGCTGCTGATGGATGCGGCAACGCTGGTCGAGGAGGCCATGGGGACGAAATGACATTCGCACTCGCCATGACCGGGCTCCTGGCGGATGCCGACCCTATCGGCATCGCCGGCGAGCGTGCGATCTGCGATCGGCGCGGCGTGCTTTATTTTCCCGAGCTTCGGCTTTTGACCGTGTCCGACCTGCATCTGGAAAAGGGCTCGTCGCTGGCACGGCGCGGTACGTTGATCCCGCCCTATGACACGGGTGCGACATTGCTCCGGCTGCAGGCGGTGATTGCCGATTATCAGCCGGCGATCGTCATCAGCCTGGGCGACAGCTTTCATGACGGCGGCGGCGCCGCGCGCATGCATTCAAGCTTTCGCGAACGCCTGGAAGCGCTGATGGCCGGCCGCGACTGGTTCTGGGTTGCTGGCAATCATGATCCGGATGCGCCGGCCGACTTGCCCGGCGAGACGGTGTGCGAGCTGGCCATCGGCTCTCTCGTATTCCGGCACGAGCCTTCGGCGGTGAGAGTGGAAGGCGAGGTATCAGGCCATCTGCACCCTTGCGCCCGCATCGTCCAGCAGGGCCGCTCGGTGCGGCGACGCTGCTTTGCCGGCGATGGCGGCCGCATGATCATGCCGGCTTTCGGCGCCTATACCGGGTCCCTCAATGTGCTCGACCGCGCCTATGCCGGGCTGTTCCGCCGCGAGACGCTGATGGCCTATATGCTCGGCACGGAGCGCATTTTTGCGATTTCCGGCTCGATGCTGCGGCCGGGCTGAGCTGCTCTACCTGCTATAGTAGAGGGTGACGGTGTGTTTCGCCTCGGCGAAGAACAGCCAGCGTTCGACCAGCATGCCGGCGAACTGGACGATTATGGCGAGTGCCGACAGCACCGCCGCATAGGGCCATGGCAAGGCGAACGCGGCAATCAGCAGCGAGACGGGCAGAGCGAAGGCCAGCAGTTGCGTGATCTGGCGCAGCCGCGCCTTGTGCTTGCGCGCGATGCGAAAGCCCATCTCCTTGAGCAAGTAGTTTTCCTCGGTGTGCGGCCATTCCAGCGACCGCACCGTACCACCGGCAAGTCCGGTCGCGGTGTTGGCGTTGGTCGGGATTTCCAGCCTGTCATTGTATCGCCAGGTTGCCAGCTTCCAGCCCCAGCCGAGCAAGGTCAGCAACGCGCAACCTGTCAGTACGATAGTCGAGCCCAGGGCGAAAGCCTGCAGCAGCGCGTTGAGAAGCACGCTGCCGGTCATCGCCGAAAAGATCAGATAGCCGGGCAAGGTGAAGCGGCTGTGCCATTGGGCGATCGGCTTCAGCGAGGCGTAGATCATGCCGGTGGTGCAGACGGTGGCGACCGCGCCAACCGCAGCCAGCAGCCCGGCGACGGCCACCCAGCCGTTTGTGCGGCCGAGGAACACCCAGCCGACGGCGAACAATCCCGCCGGCACGAAGGTCGCGACCGAGGCAACGCCTTCGCGCGACAGCCATGAGCTGCGCCATTGCGAGAATGCTCTCCAGGCGCGTTCTGGTCGGCCGAGATGGCCGGCCGACGACAACAAGCCGGTCGAGATCAGGCCGAGCGCCAGCCCCATGCCGACGAGGCCGAGCCAGAAGTCAGGCGGGACAAATCCTTGTCCGGCCAGCACGCCGAGCAGCGCGAGCAGGCCGTAACCGGCGCCCGTGGCGGTGGTGAAGAAGACGACGGAGAAGGCTGGATGCATGAGGCTGGTTGCTGATCAATGCGAAAGCATGCGGTCGACCCAGCCAAGGAAACCGCCTTCGGCCTGCACCGATTCGAGCCTCGGCGCCGGCACCGATGCGGCGCGTGGCGTGTGGGCGCGCGGCGGCAAATATTTGTTGGTTGGGTGATAGCCGAGTTCGGGCATCAGGTCGACGCCGCCGCGCTCGGCCACCAGTTGCGAGATCGCCGATGCCGGGTCGCCGAGATCGCCAAAGTGCCGCGCACTGGTTGGACAGGCGGCGACGCAGGCCGGCACGCGGTCTTCTTGCGCCAGATTGTCGTTGTAGATGCGGTCGACGCACAGCGTGCACTTCTTCATCACGCCGACATCGGTATCGAACTCACGCGCGCCATAGGGGCAGGCCCAGCTGCACAATTTGCAGCCGATGCACTTGTCCTCGTCGACCAGCACGATGCCGTCCGAGGCCCGCTTGTAGGAGGCTCCGGTCGGGCAGACGGTGACGCAGGCCGGTGTTTCGCAATGCAGGCAGGAGCGTGGGAAATTGACCGTGCGCCCACCCATCTCCGTCATGTGCTCATAGCTGTGCACGCGGTTGAACCAGACCCCGTCGGCATCGCCGCCATAGGGGTCGATGTCGGTCAGCGGCGCCATGTGGCCGCCGGTGTTCCATTCCTTGCAGGCGGTAACGCAGGCCTGGCAGCCGACGCAGGTGTCGAGGTCGATGACCAGGCCGAGTTTTTTGTCGATATGGGCGGGAAGGCAGGTCATTCGGCAGCTTCTCTTTTCATGCGAAACTCGGCGCCGAAACTGAGCTTGTCGGGCGAGGGTTCGAAATGCGGCGGTTGCCGGAAGCGCTCGAACTGCGGCTCGGTGAAACCCGCTTCTTCAGCTGTGCATTTGACGATGCGGACGCGCAGGTCGAACCATGCCGCCTGGCCGGTCACCGGATCGGAATTCGAATAGCGTTTGCCGTTCGCATCGGCAGAAGTCTGGTCGCCGATGATGTGGTTGAGCAGAAAGCCGCGGTTGGATTCGGCCGCGTCGTCCTTCAGGCCCGAGCTGCCGCGCCGCTTGCCGATCGCGTTCCATGTCCACACCGTATCCACGTTGACCCCGTCGACCAACTTGATCTGTCCCTTGACCCGGCCGTTGATGCTCTCGATCCACACCCAGTCGTCGTCGACAAGGCCGAGGCCGGCGGCGATCCGGTTGTGCACGAACAGCCGGTTCTGGCTTGTGATCTGCCTGAGCCAGGCGTTCTGCGAGCCCCAGGAATGATACATGTGCATCGGCCGCTGCGTCAGCGCGTGCAGCTTGTATTTCTCGAGGTCGACAGCCGCCTCCTCGAAGGGCGTGTACCAGAACGGCAGCGGGTCCATATAGGTCTCGATGCGGCTGCGCTCCGCCTCCGGCGGCAGCACCCTGCCATGGCCGCGCGCCGCGAGGCGAAACCGCTGCATCGGCTCGGAATAGAGCTGGAACACGATCGGCTCGGCTTTCGGAATGAAACCCATAGTCTCGGCGAAGTCGAGGTAGGAGCGGTTGGCCATCTTGTAGTAGCGCTGGTCGTCGGCAAAATCATGGTGCCAGAAGCCGCCATTGTCGATGTAGCGCTGAAGCTGGTCGGGATTGGCCTCGCCCTTGCCGATCGAGGTTCCGTCTTTGCCGCGCCAGCCGGCGAGCGGGCCGATGCCTGGCCTGCGCTCATGATTGACGATGTAATCGGCATAGTCGCGGTATTTGGCCGAGCCGTCGTCGTCGACCAAGCCGGGCAGGCCGAGCCGCGCGCCGAGCTCGATCAGCACCGTCTGGAATGGCCGCACGTCGCGGTCCGGCTCGACGACGGGATGGCGGATGGCGTCGCCCGGCCCATCAGCGTGGCTGATCGGCCGGTCGAGCAGGCTTATGCAGTCATGACGCTCGAGATAGGTGGTGTCGGGAAGCACGAGATCGGCGAACGGCACGGTCTCGGAATAATAGGCGTCGGAATAGATGATGAACGGGATCCTGTACTCGCCTGACGCATCCATATCGGTCAGCATCGCCATCGTCTCGACGGTATTCATCGACGAGTTCCAGGCCATGTTGGACATGTACATGAACAGCGTATCGATCCTGTAGGGATCGCCGGCCCAGGCGTTACGGATGACCGTGTGCATGAGCCCGTGTGCTGCCAGCGGCGCATCCCAGGAAAAAGCCTTGTCGATACGGGTCGGCGTGCCGACGTCGTCGACCAGCAGATCGTCCGGGCCGCAGACGAATCCAAGCGGCATGCCTTCGAGCGGCGTCATCGGCCTGACATCCTTGCCCGCCGGCTTCGGCCCCGGCGGCGCCGACCGCGGATAGGGCGGCTTGAAGCGAAACCCGCCGGGGACGTCCACCGTACCCAGGAGTACTTGCAGCAGGTGGATGGCGCGGCAGGTGTGAAAACCGTTCGAATGCGCCGAGATGCCGCGCATCGCGTGCATCGACACCGGCCGGCCCTTGATCGTCTCATGCCGGCGGCCGGCCCAGTCGGTCCACGCCACCGGCAGTTCGATCGCCTGTTCGAAGGCGACGTGCGCCAGTTCGGCGGCGATGCGGCGGATGGTGTCGGCGGCAACGCCGCAACGTTCGGCGACCGCATCGGGAGAATAGCTCTCCTGCAGATAGCGGTCGGCAACGAGCTGGAAGACCGGAACGCAGCGGCGGCCATCGACCTGGAAGTTGCCGGTCAGCGTCGGCTTTGCACCATTATCGGTGGCGCTGACGGAGACCTTAGCCAGCCTGTCCCAGGCCAGCGGATTGCCACCGCTGTCGCGCGCGAACAGCCCGTCATCGGCAGCACCCGGCTCCTGGATGACGAGGACATGGGCGTTGGTGTAGCGCAGCAAATAATCGAGATCGACGCGGCCGGCCTTCAGCAGTTCATGGATGAGAGCAAACACGAACAGGCCGTCGGTGCCGGGCCGGATGCCGATCCAGTCATCGGCAATGGCGTTGTAGCCGGTACGGCACGGGTTGATCGAAACCACCTTGGCGCCGCGCGCCTTGAGCTTGCCGAGGCCGATCTTGATCGGATTGGAATCATGGTCCTCGGCAACGCCGAACAGCATGAAGTACTTGGTGTTGTCCCAGTCGGGTTCGCCGAACTCCCAGAACGAGCCGCCGATCGTATAGAGCCCGCCGGCCGCCATGTTGACCGAGCAGAAGCCGCCATGGGCGGCGAAATTCGGCGTGCCGAACTGGCTCGCCCACCAGCCGGTCAACGATTGCGACTGGTCGCGGCCGGTGAAGAAGGCGAGTTTCTTCGGATCGGTGCGACGGATTTTCGAAAGCCGCTCCGTCGCGATCGAGAAGGCCTCCTCCCACTCGATCTCGCGAAACTCTCCCGAGCCGCGCGGACCGGTGCGCAGCAATGGTTTCTTCAACCGGGCCGGGCTGTAGTGCTGCATGATGCCGGCGCTGCCTTTGCCGCACAGCACGCCGCGATTGACCGGATGGTCCTTGTTGCCGTTGATGTAGCGGACCTTGCCGTCCTTGATGTGGACGTCGATGCCGCAGCGGCAGGCGCACATGTAGCAGGTGGTCTTGGCGATGCTGTCGGAGATGTCAGGCGACGTATCGACGCCATCACCCTCGTCGGGCGCGCGCGTGTCGGCAAGCGACCGTTGTGACGGTGCGGAATTGGCGCCGCGCAACGGTCCGTGGTTCATGATCCGGCGCTTTTGCGGTCTGCGAATTTGGCTCTCGTCTTCGGCCCAGGGCCGCGCATGTAGTGTTCTTCCGGATGATAGCGGTTGCCGGCAAGCCGACGCCGCAGACCGCGGGTCCAATGGGCAAACAAGGATTTGAACCGCCCGATCACTTTTCTACCCATTGCAGGTTAGCCGCGATTTTTTTCCAACGTCGCCGGGAAAATTAGAACAAAGCAATCGATCTGTCTAACAAGTTGCTCTTGTAATTCCAATCGAATTTGTTTCTTAATACTCTCATGACCCTGGACCAACTGCGGATATTCGTTGCCGTCGCCGAACGGGGGCACATGACCAAGGCGGCCGAACTGCTGGGCATATCCCAGTCGGCCGCGTCGGCCGCCATCCGTTCGCTCGAACAGCAGCACGGCGTCCAGCTGTTCAACCGGGTCGGTCGCAACATCGAGCTGGCGCAGACCGGGCGCAGGTTTCTGCCCGAGGCCAAGGCCGTGCTCGAACGGGCGGCTGCCGCCCACGACGTGCTGGAGCACGTCTCGCAGACGATCACCGGCAGCCTTTCCATCGCCGCCAGCCAAACCATCGCCAGCTATTGGCTGCCGCGCCGGCTGGCCTCCTTCCACGAGGCCTATCCCGCCGTCAGGCTGAGCGTGACCATCGGCAACACCAGGCAGGTTGAGACCACCGTACTGGACGGTACGGCTGATTTTGGCCTGGTAGAGGGGCGCACTGAATCCGACATATTGCGGCGCGCCAAGGTCGATGTGGATCGCCTGATGCTGGTCGTGGCGCATTCGCATCCCGAGATCGCCGAAGTCTCGCGCGGCCATCCCGACATCAGGGAACTCCGCTGGATCATCAGGGAAGGCGGATCGGGCACGCGCGAGGTGCTGGAAGATCTTGCCCGCCGCGAAGGGATCTCGTTCGCGGACCTGCGGATATTCCTGGTGCTGCCAAGCAACGAGGCGGTCCGTCAGGCGGTCGAAGCCGGCGCCGGCGCCACCATCATTTCGGAGCTCGTCGTCGAACGCGCGGTTGCCGAAGGCAGCTTGCGGTCCGTGTCGATCGATCTGCCGAAGCGCGATTTCGCCATGATCACGCATCGTGACCGGCAGGCAAGTCTGGCCCAGATGGCGCTCAAGGCGCATCTGGGCGCGAAGGCCGGCGAGACCGTCCGCGGGTAGACCGGGTCAACCGAATTTTCGCTGCGCATCGAGTGCCAGCCCAAGCCCGACCGAGCCGAACATATCGCCTTCGATGACCGACGCCTGCGGCACCAAGGCCAATATCTGCTGCCTTGCCAGCGGGATGGCGGTCGATCCGCCGGTCAGGAACACCGCGGAGATGTCGGACGGTTTCACCTGCGCGTTGCGGATGGTCTCACCAACCGTCGCGGCAACCCGTTCGATATCCCTGGCGATCGTGTCGTCGAGCCCTGCGCGCGTAATTTCTGCCGCGAACTTCGCCCCGGGCAGCGCGACTACGACATCACCAGAAAATTGCTCCGTCAGCTCGATCTTGGCCCTCTCGACCAAAGCGGCCAGCGCGTGCCCGTAACGATGCTCGACGATGTGGATGAAGCGGTCGATCAGGTCGGCGCGTTCCGCCTCGTAGCGGATCTGGCGCAGATGCGTCATCGCGCGGGCGGTATAGACCAGATTGATGCGCTGCCATGTCGCCAGGTCGATGAAGTAGCTGGCCGGCAAGTTGCGCTTGCCGTCCTTGGTCGGCGAGAGGTAGCCGAGTTGCGGCATCACACGGGCGATGCTCAACAGCCGGTCGAAGTCGGTGCCGCCGATGTGGATGCCTCGGCTCGCCAGAATGTCGTCCTTGCGATCGAGGGAGCGGGCGCGCTGCGGCGAGACCCGCACGATCGAGAAATCGGACGTGCCGCCGCCCATGTCGACGATCAGCGCCAGTTCTTCGCGCGTCACCTTCTGCTCGTAGTCGAGCGCCGCCGCGATCGGCTCGAACTGGAAGGCGATATGCTTGAAGCCCTGGCTGCGGGCCGCGTTTTCGAGCTCACCTTCGGCCTTGGCATCGGCCTCGGCATCGTCGTCGACGAACTGTACGGGACGACCGAGCACCACGCCCTCGACCACGTCGGCGGCATCCTCTTCCAGCCTTCTCTTGAGGTGGCCTACGAACAGACCGATGATCTCGGTGAAGGCGATCGATCGGGTTTTGATGCGCGTCTTCTCATGGACCAGCGTACCGCCGAGTACGCTCTTCAGCGAGCGCATCAGGCGACCTTCGATGCCGTCGGTGTAGTTGGCGATGGCGCGGCGTCCAAAGTAGGTGCGGTTGTCCTCGAAATTGAAGAACACCGCGCTGGGCAGCGTCACCTCGCCGTCTTCCAGCGCCACCAATCGCGGCTGCCCGTTCCTGATCACGCCGACGGTGGAATTCGAAGTGCCGAAGTCGATACCGCCGAATGCTGGTCGCATCGCAAAGTCCTGTATTTTTGATTTGGGGAGCGACGGCTCGTGTCCGGTCGGGCCGGGGTCGCGGTCTAACCCACGAGCGTCAAAAGGGGAACCGCCTTTTGAAGAGAGTTTAATCCTTCCGGAAGACGAGCCTTCCGAGCCAGCCTGTCAGCATGGCCAACGACACCGCAAAGACGCCATACAGGAAAGAATAATTGTGGGCGACGCGGAAGATCGACTGTTCGAAACCGGATTTGCGGATCTCGAGTTGGGCGGAGCTTTCCTTGATGAACAGGCCGCTCTTGAACAGGAACGCGCGGGCCTTGTGGGTGCCGACCGGAACATTGGGGGCGAGCCTGACGGTGGCGCGGAACAGGTTCTGCGACAGGAATTGCACGCCGCCGACATTCACGCTGTAGAGTCCGGTCGCCGTTTTGCGCTCGCGCAGCGCCGCGGTGAATTCCTGGATGGTCGCCGGACTGTCGCCATCGTCGGCCGGCTGCATGTAGATGTTGGCGGCGCCGAGCGACAGTTGCTTGTAGCTGTTGGGGTCGGTGACGTCCTGCAGCGGCCGCGTCGTCGCCACCGAATAGGACACCGGCACATTCTTGAAGGTCTCGGACTCCAGATTGATCCAGATGCCGAGCACCCGGTCCTTGCGGCGCACGACGACCTTCCGGGCCGGCCCTTCCAGCACGACGACGATGTCGTAGCGCCCCTGGCGGGCGACAAGCGGGTCGGCATTTTCCAGTGAGCCGAAGATGGTAAGGTCGGCACCGGAAAAGCCGGCGGTGATTGAGACATGGTCGGTGGATAGGCCGATCTGGATGTTTTCGGTAATCGGCGTCTGCGCTCTTCCCGGCGACGCGGCGGCGAACAGCGACAGCGAGGCAACGGCCAGGAACGCCCTCAAGCCCGCCATCAGGTACGGTCCACGCCGGACAGCGAATAGAGGCTGGGCGGCGTCACGAACAGATCGATGGCGAGCCGGAAGGCAACCGCCAGCACCAGCAGTGCCAGCAGCGCCCTGAGCTGCTCGCCGCGCAGCCTTTGGCCCGCCTTGGCGCCGTATTGCGCGCCGGCGACGCCGCCCGCCATCAACAGGAAGGCGAGCATGACGTCGACCGTCTGGTTGGTGGTGGCATGGACCAGCGTGGTGTAGGCCGAGGTGAAGATGATCTGGAATAGCGAGGTGCCGATGACGACGTTGGTCGGCACTTTCAAGAGATAGATCAGCGCCGGCACCATGATGAAGCCGCCGCCGACGCCCATGATCGACGACAGGAAGCCGATGCCGGCGCCGAGGCCGAGCACCGGGATGACGCTAACGAAAAGCTTCGAGGCCCTGAACCGCATCTTCAGCGGCAAGCGGTGGATCCAGTTGTGCTGGCCGGATTTCTTTAGCACCGGTGCCGCGCCGCTGCGCGTGGCGCGCAGCGCATTGACGCTCTCGACCAGCATCAGCCCGCCGACAGTGCCGAGCAGCACGACATAGAGCAGCGAGATGAACAGGTCGAGCTGGCCGAGCCGGCGCAAGAAGCCAAAGACAAAGATGCCGCCGGTCGAGCCGACGATGCCGCCGGCCAAAAGCACACCGCCGAGCTTGAAGTCGAGCGTGCCGCGCTTCACGTGCGACAACGCGCCGGAGAAGGAGGAGGCGATGACCTGGTTGGCGCCGGTGGCGACCGCGATCGCCGGCGGTATATTGTAGAAGATCAGCAGCGGCGTGATCAGGAAGCCGCCGCCCACTCCGAACATGCCCGAAAGGAAACCCACCGCCGCGCCCATGGCCAGCAGCACGAAGATGTTGACGGAAATTTCCGCGATCGGGAGATAGATGCCCACCCGTCAGTCTCGATCAGTTTGCCCCTCGGCGAATGCAACCGTTGCGGGCATTCGCGCCAAAAAGCCTGTCTCGTTCTTGCGCCGGCCGGGCGGCGAAGTCAAACCTCGCCACGTCGCCGAAACAAAAAACAACTCAATCAGTTAACAGGCAAATGTGTGGCAAAGGCGTCGCGGAAACGACGCATCTGACGTTATTTGCGCGCAAGCAGCGCCTTGACCAGTTTTTCGTCGATCGCGCCGGTCGGCTTCAAGTCATTGTCGGTCTGGAAAGCCATGATGGCATCTTCGGTTTTCTGGCCCATCACGCCGTCGGCATTGCCGGCCTCATAGCCGTTCTTGTTGAGAATGCGCTGGATGTTCTGAACGACCTTCTTCATGTCGACGCTGGCGGTCGTCTGCGGCGTGCCGTCCTGCCACGATTCGGGAATGTCGGCCGAATTGGCCGCAGGATCGAGCGACTTTGCCTTCCACAGTTCCGTGGCGGCGCGTGCGCGCTCGAACTGCTCGGGCCTGAGCGCCTTGGCGATCTCGTCGCGCTTTGCTGCCGCATCCTTGTCGCCGGTCTTGGCGACGAGCGCGAACCATTTGTAGGACTCTTCGAGATTCTGCTTCATGCCGACGCCCTTCGCCGCCAGGATGCCGAGATTGAACTGACTGTCCTTGACGCCGAGATCGGCGGCGGCCTGGAACCAGTGCGCGGCCGATTCATTGTCGGTCACGCCGTCCGCCGCCATGGCGAAGAGCACGGCGAGATTGTGCATGGCGCTGGCGTTGCCCTGCGCCGCCGCGAGCTGGTACCAGGTCTTCGCCTTCTTGACGTCGCGCGCGACGCCGGTGCCCTTCTCGTAGAAGTTGCCGATGCGGTATTCCGCCGGTGCGAAGCCGAGCTCGGCTGATTTCTCGTACCATTTGGCCGCCGCTGCCATGTCTTGCTTGACGCCGCGCGATTCGGCGTAGCGCGAGCCGATCTCGAACAGTGCCTTGGCGTCGCCGCCGGCCGCTGCGTCACGCAAGGCAGCTGGGCCGGCATCGGCTGGAATGTCGATCTTGGCAGTGGCCGCTGCCGTCGAAGCAACCGCTGACGTGACCGTGCCGCTCATGTCCTGGGTCGCGGGGGTGGCGTCCGGCGCCGTCGCCATTGGTTCGGCGTCCGCAACCGTCGGGCCCGCAGGTGCCGACGCTGTCACGTTCGCCGCCGGATCGGGCGACGTCGTTGAAGCCATTGGCGCAGGAACAGGCTCGGCCGCGGACCCTGAGTCCATCGGCGTTTCGGCATCTGCCGATATTTCGATATCCGACGGCGTGGCGATGGCGGCCTGCGCCGGCATGTCGTCCTCGGCTACCGATTCGGATGGCTCTGCCTGCCGGACAGCGTGGTCTGGTGCGCTATCCCGTGCTTCAGTTTGTGCGTCCGTCTTCGGCTCGTTGACGGTACCGATCGATGCGGTTTCCGCTGGCTGCGCGGCCGCCGTCGGCGCCGTATCGTTGCTGGCCTTTTCGACCGGGTCGGAGACAAAGGCCTTGCCCAATTGCAGGCCGGCGAGCGCCAGCATGACCGCGGCGGCTGCCATCAGAATCGGCTTGCGTCGCGCCTTGAGCAAGTCGCCGATCCTGAGCGCCTTTACCGGCCCCCTCATCGTCGATTGCCGCTTGAGAGCGTCGGCCTCGGCAGCGGCCGCTTGCGCCGCGCGCCTGGCAGCGGCGATGAAGTCGGATTTCGATGCATCGGCATTGCCGGCCCTGACGGGCGGGCCGCGTTCGTCGCGCACGCGCTTCATGATGGCGTTGAGGTCAGGTGGGCCGGAGCCGGGCTCCAGCGGCCGGTTGGCAACCTTCGGGTCCAGCGGCTCGTCGAGATCGGCAATCGGTATCTCGACATCAGGCGCGGAGCCGGCAAGCGGTGGAACGATCGTCTCCTTCTTGGCCTTGAAGGCGCGCGCCAGTCCGCCGAGCATCGATTTCCGGCCGCCGGTCGGCTGGCTTTTTTCCGCCGTCTCCGAGCCAAGCGCCGCCATGGCCGCGGCCGCGGCGGCTTCGGCCGGCGTACGCGTGCCCGGGTCGCTACGCGTACCCGGTTCGCTACGGGAACTTGATTCATTGCTGATCATGGCAGAGACATGGCTGTCGAGGTCGGCCATGTCTTCCGTCAGCGGCAATGGCTGGTCGATGTCCATGGACGGCGCGTCACGTACGGCCAACTTTGACGGTCGCGCGCCGCGCCAGCTGTCCGGCTCGGCCGGTTGCGTATTCAGAAGTTCGCTCACAGCGTCGGTCGGCTCGCCGGTTTCCAGCGAGCCGAGCCGGTCGACGATCTTGAGCAGCGTGTCGTGGATGGCTTCGAATGTCCTCGAATTGCGCTCGTCGGAACGGCGCGTCAGTGCTTCGAGCGTCTTCAGATCCTGGGCGAGGCCAGAAACGGCCGCCGTGTTGGCACTGGAGTCGGCCAACGAACGGACGGCGCTCTCGGCTGCCTCGCGCGCCGCGCTGAGGATGGAATCACGGGTGCCGGCCAGCGACCTCTCGATTTCGTCGAGACGCGGGCTGATGTCCTCCAGTTCCGGCAGTGGCGCGCCGGGTTTCGAAAGGTGCGCCGACAGGCCCGCGACCTGCGCTTCCAAGCTGCGGATCAGGGCCGGGTCGATGCCGGCGACCTGCGCCGCGGATGAATCCAGTCGGTTTGAAATGTCTTCGAGCCGGCGTTCCAGGCCACGGATCGCCGCTTCGCCTGCGGAATCGGGAACACGCGTTTCCATGCGCTCGGCCAGCGCGCTGAAGCGGGCGTCGAGGGCGTCCATGATGCCGGCCCCGTCGATCTGCGGCATGCGCTGGTCCAGCCTGTCGGCAACTTCGTCCAGCCGGCGCTCGAGATCGCGAAACAGCATGTTGCCTTGTTCGATCGCGTCGCCCTGGCGGCGCTCCATCATAGCGGACAGCACGTCGAAACGCTGTTCCAGCCCCTGGAAGATATAGTCGGCGTCCGGCATGGCAGGCGCCCGGTCGATCTTGTCAGCAATAAGCGCGATCTGCTTGTCGAGACGCTCCATCGCCTGCTCCGGCAAATTGGCCCGGCTGGCAAGATCATCGACCCGGCTCGACAGCATGTTGAGGCGGTCGATGACCTCGCCGCTGGGGTGGACTTGCGTCACTTCCTCGATCTGTTCGGCGAGCGAGGCGATCCGCTTCTCGATACGCTCGAATGCTTCGGGGTCGAATGAATTGGCCTGGGCGGCGACGGTCGAGGCGACGATGGCGCGGGAAATCTCGTCCAGCCGCTCGTCGATCTGGCTGAATGTATCGCTGCCGCGATTGTCCTGCTGGCGGGCGAAATGATCGACTGCGCCGGCAAGCGTGCGGACCTTCTCTTCCAGCGAACGCAGCGACAGCGATTCCGGCAGATTGTTGATGGCATTGCTGATCTGTTCGAGCCGTTCGGTCAGCATCGAAAGACCGGGTGCGTCCGACCGCTGTCGCTGATCGGCATCGACACGATCCTCGAACGCGGTCCAGCGTCGGTCGAACTCGTCCCAGCGGCGGCCGACCGCCTGCACGCTCTCCTCGCGCGCCAATGTGTCGAGCGCGGCCTTGACCTGCTCCAGGTCGAGCCGGAGCATGTTGACGCTTCTGTCGTCGCTCTTTTCGGCCAGGGACTGGATGGCGCCGGAAAGCCGCTCGAACTCGACGCCGAGTTCGGCGCTGCCTTTGCCTCCCGCCGATTGGCCACCCGGCTGGGTGCTTGCCTGGAAAGCCCGCTCGATGTCGTTGCGCAGCGCTTCGAATTCGCGCTGCAGGCCGGCGGTCATCTGGTGGCGCAGTTCCTCGCGCAGGCCGCGCAATTCGCCGGCGATCTTGCCGACCACGGCGACGCCGTCCTCTTGGCCGCGCACGCGATCGATGTCGCGGGCGATCGCCTGGTAATTCTGGTCGAAGCCAGCCGGCTCCGGGCTTTTCGGCAGTTGCGCGGGGCGCGGATCCTCGTAGGGCCGGGCAGTGGCGTAGCGCGGTTCCGCGCTCAGCCGGCGCGGATCGGGACGTTCGCTCAAGTCCTCGCGCGTCCGCTCCAGCCGCTGCTCCAGCGTTTCCAAAGAACGGTTGAGCTGTTCAAGCGTGGTGTACGGCCTGCGCTGCCGGCCGGCGTTGAGTGTATCGAGATAGGACCGCTTGCTGTTCATCGATGCGCCCGTCCACAATCGCTGCTGGCTTTATGACCAGTGTTCCCAAAGTCCTGCCGGAAACGAAGGCGGCCGCGGCTTTGTTGCGGTGGACTCCGAAAAACCGTGAAAAAATTCGCTACAAGATAAACACGGGTAACCGACCTGCGCACATTTCGCCCAACGTGGTAAACAACGTGTTAACCAAGCTTAAGAAGTTACAACTTTGTTGACGAGCGCCTGAAGCGCCGCCGGGCCATGCGCTGGCGGGATGCGGCAAAAAGTTCCTCCCGCACGACGCCCTTGCTTCGTGAGGCGGCTATCGGTATAGAATTGACGTAAACGTAAGGGTGCAAGACTGTGCCGTTTGCGATTTGTTTGTTGAAACCACGAGTGGAAGCACGCCCCCGCTTCGACTCAGGCGACGCACGGTCCGGGACCGCGGCGCCACCAGATGGGGAAAGCCAGTGACCATGAAACTTGTTTCGCCCGGCGAAGCCGCGGCCAATACCAATGACATGTCCGACAAAGCCGGCGAGGATCTTGTCCGCATCGGCGAGATGGCCAAGAAATACGGAGTAACGCTGCGTACGCTGCGTTTCTACGAGGACAAGGGCCTTCTCAATCCGCAGCGCGACGGCTCGACCCGTCTCTACACGCGCCGCGACAAGGCGCGGCTGAAACTGATCCTGCTCGGCCGCAAGGTCGGGTTCTCGCTGCGCGACGTCAAGCAGATGATGGACCTCTACGACCCCACCGGTTCCAACACCAAACAGTTGCGACTGACGCTCGACAAGTCGGAGAAGCAGCTTGCCCGCCTGCAGAAGCAGCGGGCGCTGATCGACGATGCCATCAACGAGTTGAGCAACTCGATGGCGGCGGTGCGTCAGATGCTGAGCGAACGCTCGGCGCCGCAGGCCAGCGTCGCCGGATAATTCCTCGCCGGCTTCCGGTGAACGGCCTTCTGGGAGAGAGCCGCGTGGGCCTTGGCTGCGCGGCTCTTCCCATTGTCTTGCGGCTGCGCCGGGACGAACATTTTTCAATCTCCTCGGACTGGCTACGGCCAGCGCCGTTACGCTTGTGAGCGAGCGACGGGGATAACATGTTGCATGAAAAAATTGACGTTTACGCAAACGTCAACTTTTGCTATTCCGACCTGAACATTGGTCCGCATGCCCCCCTGACTTCACAATGGGGGATTCGGGGGCCAAGGCCGCATGGTGGAGGAAAAGCATGCCGATCTACAGGGCGCCGGTCCAGGACACGCTGTTTGTGCTGAATGAAGTGCTGGGCTACCAGCGCTATTCCAATCTTCCCGGATTTTCCGACGCGACGCCGGAGGTGGTCGAGGCCATCCTCGCCGAGGGCGCCAAGCTCGCTGAAAATGTCATGCAGCCGCTGAACCGCGTCGGCGACATGGAAGGCTGCGTGCGCCATGGCGACGGTTCGGTGACGACGCCGAAAGGCTTCAAGGAGGCCTTCGACCAATACCGCGAGGGCGGCTGGTTGGGGCTGGCGGCACCCGTCGAATTTGGCGGCCAGGGCCTGCCTTACGCGGTGCATACCGCTGTTTCCGAATATATGATTTCGGCCAACATGTCGCTGATGATGTACCCCGGCCTGACGCAGGGCGCGATCGCGGCGATCATTACCCATGGCACCGACGAGCAGAAGGCGATCTGGTTGCCGAAGCTGGTCGAAGGCGTCTGGACCGGCACCATGAACCTGACCGAGCCGCATTGCGGCACCGATCTCGGCCTGCTGCGTACCAAGGCGGTTCCCAACGGCGACGGCACCTACAGGATCTCAGGCCAGAAGATATTCATATCGGCCGGCGAGCACGACATGTCGGACAACATCGTCCACCTGGTGCTGGCCCGCATCGAGGGCGCGCCGGAAGGCGTGAAGGGCATTTCGCTGTTCATCGTGCCGAAACTCAAGCTCGATGCATCAGGCAATCCCGGCGAGAAGAACACCGTCTCCTGCGGCTCGATCGAGGAGAAGATGGGCATCCATGGCAATTCGACCTGCGTCATGAATTATGACGAGGCACAAGGCACGCTGCTTGGCGAGGCGAATGGCGGGCTGAAGGCCATGTTCACGATGATGAATGAAGCGAGGCTCGGCGTCGGCCTGCAGGGGCTTTCTGTGTCGGAGGTCGCCTACCAGAACGCTGTGTCCTATGCCAAGGATCGCCTGCAGGGACGCTCGCTATCCGGGCCGAAGGCGCCGGACAAGAAGGCCGACCCGATCATCGTCCACCCCGATATCCGCCGCAGCCTGATGACCATGAAGGCCTTCAACGAGGCCGGTCGCGCACTGGCGCTGTGGACGGCGATCAGGTCCGATATCGCCCACCGCGCCAGTGACGACAAGGACCGCCAGGCTGCCGACGACTACACCGGGCTGATGACGCCGGTGGTCAAGGGCGTGCTCACCGACAAGGGTTTCGATCACGCGGTGATGGCGCAGCAAGTGTTCGGCGGGCACGGCTATATCGAAGAGCACGGCATGAGCCAGTTCGTGCGCGATGCCCGCATAGCCATGATCTACGAGGGTGCCAACGGCATCCAGGCGCTCGACCTCGTCGGCCGCAAGCTGGCCTTGAATGGCGGCCGCGCCGTGCAGACCTTCTTCAAGGAGGTCGGCGAATTCTGCGAGGAGAACCGCACTGACGAGAAGATGGCGCCCTTCACCAAGGCGCTGAAGAAGGGCCTCAACGATCTGCAGGCGGCGACGATGTGGCTGATGCAGAACGGCATGGCCAAGCCCGATAACGCCGGTGCCGCCTCGACCGACTACATGCATCTCTTCGGCCTGGTGGCGCTGGGCTATATGTGGGCGCAGATGGCCAAGGCAGCCGGGGTGAAATTGGCGAATGGCGCCAATGGTTCTTCGGCCTTCTACGACAGCAAGCTGGTGACGGCGCGTTTCTTCATGGAGCGGATCATGCCGGAGACGTCGGCGCACCTCGCCCGTATCGCCAGCGGCGCCGATACATTGATGGCACTGCCGGCGGAAGCGTTCTAAGCTCGATTTGTCCCTCCCCTCGAGGGGGAGGGGGATGTCGGCGCAAGGGAGAAGTAGCATGACAAATCCTGCCGAAGTGCTTGCTTTGCCCAAACCGGCCTGGGCGGCGGACGAGGTCGGCATGCTCTACGACATGGCGCACCGCTTCATGTCGGAAGAGATCGCGCCGCGCTATGACGAGTTCGAGAAGAACGAGATGGTCGACCGCGAGTGCTGGCTGAAGGCGGGCGCGGCCGGTCTGCTCTGTGCCTCGATGCCGGAGGAATATGGCGGTTCGGGCGGGACGTTCGCGCATGAGAGTGCCATCATCGAGGCGATCGGCCATGTCGGCGTCGACGGTTTCGGCATCGGCCTGCACAATTCGATCGTCGCCCCTTACATCCTCCACTACGGCTCGGAGGAGCAGAAGAAGAGGTGGCTGCCGAAACTGGCGACCGGCGAGCTGATCGGCGCCATCGCCATGACCGAGCCCAGCGCCGGCTCCGACCTGCAAGGCGTCAAGACGCGCGCCGAGAAGGATGGCAACCAGTACAAGGTCAACGGCTCGAAGACCTTCATCACCAACGGCCAGCTCGCCAACTTCATCATAATCGTCACCAAGACCGACCCGGAGAAGGGCGCCAAGGGCACTTCGCTGATCGTCGTCGAGACCAACGAGGTGGAAGGGTTCGAGCGCGGCCGCAACCTCGACAAGATCGGGCTCAAGGCCAACGACACGTCGGAACTGTTCTTCAACGATATGCGCGTGCCGACTTCCAATCTGCTCGGCCACGAGGAAGGCCAGGGCTTCGTCCAGTTGATGCAGCAATTGCCGCAGGAGCGGCTGCAGATCGGCACTGGCGCCATCGCCATGGTCGAACGGGCGCTGGCGTTGACCATCGACTACGTCAAGCAGCGCAAGGCCTTCGGCAAGGCGATAATCGATTTCCAGAACACCCAGTTCAAGCTGGCCGAACTGAAGACCGAGGCGACCATCGGCCGGGTCTTCTATAATGACTGCGTCGCCCGCCATATCGATGGTGGTCTCGACCCGGTGACGGCCTCGATGGCCAAATACTGGCTGTCCGACCTGCAGGGAAAAGTCGTCGACGAATGCCTTCAATTGCATGGCGGCTATGGCTACATGAATGAGTATCCGATCGCCCGCATGTTCCGCGACGCCCGCGTTCAGCGCATCTACGGCGGCACCAACGAGATCATGAAATTGCTGATCGGGCGCTCTCTCTGAGAGACTTTCAGCAAACCAAGGAGCAGGAAAATGGCCGAAGCTTATGTCTATGACGCCGTGCGCACGCCGCGCGGCAGGGGCAAGAAGGATGGCTCGCTGCACGAGGTGCCGGCGGTGCGGCTCGGCGCCAAGGTGCTCGAGGCGATCCGTGACCGCAATGGGCTGGACACCGGCACCGTCGACGACATCATCTTCGGCTGCGTCGATCCGGTCGGCGAGGCGGGTTCTGTCATTCCGCGCGCCGCTGCCTTCGAGGCCGGTTACGACACGAAAGCGCCCGGCATGCAGATCTCGCGTTTCTGCGCCTCTGGCCTGGACGCCATCAATTTCGGCGCCGCCAAGATTGCGCAGGGCGCCGACGAGATCGTCATCGCCGGCGGCGTCGAATCGATGTCGCGCGTCGGCATGGGCGCATCCGGCGGCGCCTGGTTCATGGACCCCTCGGTCGGCCTGCCCGGCTGGTTCGTGCCGCAGGGCATCTCGGCCGATTTGATCGCCACGAAGTACGGCTTTTCGCGCGACGACGTCGACGCCTATGCGGTCGAAAGCCAGAAGCGCGCCGCCAAAGCCTGGGGCGAAGGCCGCTTCAAGAAATCGGTGATCTCGATCAAGGACCAGAACGGCCTGACCATCCTCGACCACGATGAGCACATGCGGCCTTCGACCGATATGCAGTCGCTGGCGGCCCTCAACCCGTCTTTCGTCATGCCCGGCGAAATGGGCGGCTTCGATGCCGTCGCGGTTCAGAAGCATCCCGAGGTGGAGGAGGTCAATCACGTCCACCACGCCGGCAATTCGTCCGGCATCGTCGACGGCGCGGCGGCCGTTCTGCTCGGCTCGAAGAAGGCTGGAAAGTCGCTCGACCTGAAGCCGCGCGCTCGCATCCGTGCATTCGCCAATATTGGTTCGGAACCGGTGCTGATGCTGACCGGTCCGGTCGACGTGACCGAGAAGCTGCTGAAGCGCGCCAGGATGAAGCTGTCGGACATCGATCTGTTCGAGCTCAACGAGGCGTTCGCCTCGGTGGTGCTGCGCTACATGCAGGCTTTCGATATTTCGCACGACAGGATCAACGTCAATGGCGGCGCCATCGCCATGGGCCATCCGCTCGGTGCAACCGGTGCGATGATCTTCGGCACGGTGCTGGACGAACTGGAGCGCCGCGACCTGAACACCGCGCTGGTGACGCTCTGCATCGGCGCCGGCATGGGCACCGCAACGATCATCGAACGCGTCTGACGGGAGAGAGAGATGAGCTACACCAATTTCACGTTCGACATCGACAACGATGGCATCGCGCTGGTCACCTGGGACATGCCCGACCGCTCGATGAACGTCTTCACCGAAGAGGCGATGCAGGAGCTGAACGCCATTGTCGACAAGGTGGCGAGCGACGCGTCGATAAAGGGGGCGGTGATCACCTCCGGCAAGGATAGTTTCTCGGGCGGCGCCGACATCACCATGCTGCAGAAGATGCTGTCGAAGTTCGCAGCCGACAAAGCCAAGGACCTGGACAAGGCGACCAAGGTGTTGTTCGACAATGCAGGCTACATGACCGGCCTGTTCCGCAAGCTGGAGACCTCAGGCAAGCCGTGGGTATCGGCGATCAACGGCACCTGCATGGGTGGCGCGTTCGAGCTGTCGCTCGCTTGCCATGGCCGTGTCGCGGCCGATTCCGACAAGGTCAAGATGGCGCTCCCCGAAGTGAAGATCGGCATCTTCCCGGGTGCCGGCGGCACTCAGCGCGTGCCGCGGCTGACCGACCAGCAGCAGGCGCTGCAGATACTGACTTCCGGTCAGACGCTGTCGCCGCAGAAGGCCAAGTCGATGGGGCTGATCCATGAGATTGCCGAACCGACGAAGCTGGTCGAAACCGCCAAAGCCATGATCAAAAATGGCTTGAAGCCAGTGGCGCCGTGGGACGAAAAGGGCTTCAAGCTGCCCGGCGGCCCGGTCTATTCGGTGGCCGGCGCCAATCTGTGGCCACCGGCAATCGCCATCCTGCGCCGCGAGACCTATGGCAACTATCCGGCTGCCGCCGCCATCCTGAAATGCGTCTATGAAGGCCTGCTGGTGCCGTTCGACACCGGCTTGCGCATCGAGCAGCGTTATTTCACCGAGATCATGCAGACCAGGGAAGCGGCGGCGATGATCCGCTCGCTGTTCGTGTCGCTGCAGGAACTGAACAAGGGTGCACGCCGCCCGGCCGGCGTGCCGGAAACCAGGTTCAAGAAGATCGGCGTGCTCGGCGCCGGCTTCATGGGCGCCGGCATCGCCTATGTCACGGCCAAGGCCGGCATTCCGGTGGTGCTGCTCGACCGCGACATGGACGCTGCCGCCAAGGGCAAGGCGCATTCGGACAGCCTGATCTCGGATCAGGTCAGGAAGGGCCGCGCCAAGCCGGAGGACAAGGACAGGCTGCTGTCGCTGATCACGCCGACGGCGGACTATGCCGACCTCACAGGCTGCGACCTGGTGGTCGAGGCGGTATTCGAGGATTCGGGCGTCAAGAAGGACGCCACCGAAAAGGCGGAGGCCGTGCTGAAGCCGGCGGCGGTCTTCGCGTCGAACACGTCCACCATCCCGATCACGTCGCTGGCGAAGAATTCGGCGCGGCCGAAGAATTTCATCGGCATCCATTTCTTCTCGCCGGTCGACAAGATGATGCTGGTCGAGATCATTTTGGGCAAGAAGACTGGCGACAAGGCGCTGGCCACCGCGATCGACTTCGTTCGCGCCATCAAGAAGACGCCAATCGTCGTCAACGACACGCGCGGCTTCTACGTCAACCGCTGCGTGCTGCGCTATATGTCGGAAGCCTACAAGATGCTCATCGAGGGGGTTCCGGCGCCGATGATCGAGAATGCGGCGAAGGCCGCCGGCATGCCGGTCGGCCCCTTGGCGCTGACGGACGAAACGGCGATCGACCTCGCGCAGAAGATCATGAAGCAGACGATGCGCGATCTCGGCGACAAGGCGGTCGAGCCGAAGCAGATGACGCTGATCAACACGCTGGTCGACACGCATGGCCGCTTCGGCCGCAAGAACGGCAAGGGTTTCTACGACTATCCGCAAAAGCCTGCCAAGAAGAAGCTGTGGCCAGGCCTGAAGGATCTCTATCCGCAGTTGCCGCCTGAAGAGGTCGACTATGAGGAATTGAAACAGCGGCTCCTGGTCACCATCGCGTTGGAGGCGGCCCGGGTGATGGAGGAGGGCATCGTCACCGATCCGCGCGAGGCCGATGTCGGCTCGATCCTCGCCTTCGGCTTCGCGCCCTTCACCGGCGGCGTGCTGTCCTACATCGACGGCATCGGCGCAAAAAAATTCGTCAAGATCGCCAAGGGTCTGCAGAAGAAGTACGGCGCCGAGTTCAAGGCGCCGAAGCTCCTGCTCGACATGGCGGAGAAGGGCGAGACTTTCTACGAACGCTTCGATCCCTATGCCAGGAGCGAGGCCAAGAAGGCGGCGTGACGCCGCCTTCGGTGGTGGACAAACTCACGGCCAGCGGCTAGAACGGAGAAGGTATTTTTTCCTGTTCTGAAGGAGAGCAAAAGTGCTCTCGCATGACCGCGTATGGGCCGCCATCGATGCTCTCGCCGAGCGCTATTCGCTCTCGGCCTCTGGGCTGGCGAAACGCGCGGGCCTCGATTCGACGGCCTTCAACAAGTCGAAGCGGCTGTCCTCGGACGGGCGGCCGCGCTGGCCGTCGACCGAGTCGCTGGCCAAGATCATCGAGGCGACCGGCGCTTCGCTCGACGAATTCACCGGACTGGTCGAAGGCCGGGGCAAGACCGTTCCCGGATCTCTGCCGGCACAGAGGTCTTCGGTGCCGCTGCTCGGCTTCGCCCAGGCCGGCGCCGGCGGCTTCTTCGACGATGCCGGCTTTCCCGTGGGGCAGGGCTGGGACCTGATCGAGCTTCCGGCACGGGCGACCGAAACCTCCTATGCGCTGCAGGTCCAGGGCGATTCCATGCTGCCGCTCTACCGAAACGGCGACGTGCTGATCGTCGAGCCGGGCGCCGCCACCCGCAAGGGCGACCGCGTCGTCGTCAAGACCAATGCCGGCGAGGTAATGGCCAAGGTGCTGGACCGTCAGACGGCGAAGTCGATCATGCTGGTCTCGCTCAATCCAGATCACCCGGATCGCGACATCCCGATGCGCGATGTCGAATGGGTGGCGCGGATTGTCTGGGCAAGCCAGTAGGGGCCGCCGGTGCGCCCGCTTCATGCAGCCGCCGCGGTGTTGACGATCCTGGCAATGGGGGCTGCGATTGCCGCAGGTGGCCGCGCCGTGCTGCATGACGAAAATGGGCGCGCCACGGCTCGGGCGCAGGCCGGCATCGCGGCGCAATCCCAAGCGCCTGCTACATCAGCAATTCCGCGACCCAAGGTGGCGGGGCCGGAGGCGCATTCCAGAGCCATCGATCCCAAGGTCGTCGCGCCGCCGCAGCTTCAGCCCGAAGAGCTTGAACGGGTCGAGCCGCGCGCGCCGCTGAGTGAACTGGCGCTGGCCGGACCGCTCAAGCCGCCCAAAACGAAAATGCCCGACGACTGGAACGGGACAAAACTATTCCAGCCGGTTGCATCGGCCGCCGGTGTGATCGGAGCCAAGGGCTACTCCGTCGCGATTTCCGGCGTCGACATCGTCAGGCAGGACGAAACTTGCACCGACGGCGGCAAGTCCTGGACGTGTGGCACCCGGGCGAGAACGGCGTTCCGTGCCTTTCTGCGCGGCCGCGCTGTGGTCTGCACGGTGCCGCCCGAAGGCGGCCGCGACCTGATCACCGCCGAATGCCGCGTCGGCAACCAGGATGTCGGCCAGTGGTTGATCGAAAACGGCTGGGCGCGCGCCGCCAAGGGTGGCCCTTATGTCGAGGCCGGCGACAAGGCCCGTATGGCGAGGAAGGGCATTTTCGGGCCGGCGCCCAGTCTCTCCGGCCTGCCTCCGGCACCAGCCCCTTTTGCGGCCCCGACGCAGCCGATTCTCGATCCGTCGGCGACGGCTGCGCCGCCAACCGATTCGTCGGCTACGCCGCCAACTGACCGGCCAGCGCCTTCTGAATGAGCGCGCGGGTTTCTGCGATGCCGTAGAGCGCGGCGAAGGAACCGAAGCGCGGGCCGCGCTCCTGTCCGATCAGCACCTGGTAGATCATCTGGAAGAAGGCGACGGAGACGCCCGGCCCGCCTTCCGGGCTTTGCTTCGAATGGTCCTGATAGCGCTCGATCTTGCGCGCGACGTTGAGGGCGGCATTCTGGATCGCCTCGCCATCGGCATCTGGCGGCAATGCGGCGAGCGCTTCGGAAAGTTTCGTCAGCGCCTCGCGCTCGACCGGGTCGGCGGCCCGGTACACCTTGGCCGGCTTCACGAAATCGTCGAAATAGCGGATCGCATATTCGGCCAGCCGGTCGAGCTCGGGATGGGTCTTCGGCGTCACGCCTGACGTGTGGCGCAAAATGAACCCCCACAGCACGTCCTTGTTCTGGGCGTTCGAGGCGCTGACCAGATTGAGCAGCAGCGCGAACGACACCGGCAGGTCGACGACAGGCGGGTTACCATCATGCATGTGCCAGACGGGATTTCCCAGTCGCTCCTTCCACTCCTGCCGGCGATAGGCGGACAGAAAGGCGTAATACTCGTCCACCGCCTTCGGAATGACGTCGAAATAGAGCTTCTTGGCCTGTCGCGGCCGCTGGTACATGTAGAGCTCGAGACTTTCGGTCGGCGCGTAGGTCAGCCACTCGTCTATGGTCAGTCCGTTGCCCTTCGACTTCGAAATTTTTTGGCCGTTCTCGTCGAGGAACAGCTCATAGACGAAATGCTCCGGCGCCCGCCCGCCCAGTATATTGCAGATACGGTCGTAGATCACCGCATTCGTCTGGTGGTCTTTGCCGAACATTTCGAAATCGACGCCGAGCGCCGCCCAGCGCATGCCGAAATCCGGCTTCCACTGCAGCTTCACCCTGCCGCCGGTTATGGGCAGCGTGGTTTCGGTGCCGTCATCGTCGAAGGTGATAGTGCCGGCCTTGGCGTCGACATGCTTCATGGGGACGTAAAGCACGCGGCCACTTTTGGGGGAAATCGGCAAGAACGGACTGTAGGTCGCCTGACGCTCCTCTCCGAGCGTCGGCAGCATCACGTCCATGATTTTGTCGAAACGTTCGGCAGCGCGCAGCAGAACGTCGTCGAAACGGCCTGCCTTGTAGTATTCCGTCGCGCTGGCGAACTCGTAGTCGAAGCCGAACGTGTCCAGGAAACGGCAAAGCATTGCGTTGTTGTGGTCTGCGAAGCTCGCATAGTCGCCGCCAAAAGGATTGGGGACGGACGAGAGCGGCTTGTGCAGGTGCGGCTCGAGCGCGGCGCGATCGGGGACGCTGTCCGGAATCTTGCGCATGCCGTCCATGTCGTCGGAAAAGCACAAGATCTTGGTCTTGACCGTGTCCCGGGTGAGGACACGGAAGGCGTGGCGCACCATCGAGGTGCGTGCGACCTCGCCGAAAGTACCGATGTGCGGCAGCCCCGACGGACCGTAGCCGGTCTCAAACAGGACGGTCTCGGGATAGTCAGTGCCTTTGTAGCGCTCGACGATCTTCCTGGCTTCCTCGAACGGCCACGCCTTGCTTTCGGCCGCTGTCGCAAGCACCTCGGGATTGAGATCGATGATGTTTGATCCCGCCATGTCACTGTTTTCCAACTTATTCGCCGGCATCGCCGCAAAAGGGGCCGGATGATTTTTTCAACCGGTCTCTAGGCGTGCCTGCCGTGGGCGTCAACGATCGCGGCTCTTTTTCCTTGCGACGTCGGTGCCTCGTTCCTAACTTCGGAGCCCGTTTGAGGAGTTTTAAATGCCGTTGCCGCCGCACGAAGCCCTGATCTACCTTATGGTGATCACCTCCGCGTCCGATCGTGACATGACCGATGTCGAATTGGCGCGGATTGGCGACGTCGTCCGCTCATGGCCGGTGTTCGAGGACTTCGACCACGACCGGCTGGTCGGCGTCGCCCAGGACTGCCAGAAGTTGCTGCACGAAAACGACGGGTTGGAAGGCGTTTTGGCACGCGTCGCTGAAGCACTGCCCGAGCGCCTGCTTGACACCGCTTATGCCGCAGCCTTCGAGGTTGCGGCCGTCGACCTCGAAATGCGACTGGAGGAGGTGAGGGTGCTGCAGCTTATCCGTCGCCAGCTCGATCTCGACACGCTCACCGTCGCCGCCATCGCCCGCGCCGCCAAGGCCCGCCTGCGCACGTTGACTTGATCCAGACCCCAACGGATCAGAAAAGCTGACCGGGCCGGATCAGAAAAAGCTGACCGGGCCGGATCAGAAAAAGCTGACCGGGAAATAGCGCAGATAAAATTCGGCAAAGATGCCCTTCACCGAAATCTCCTGCAATGCGTAGTCGAACGCTGCGGCCAGCGCTGGATCGTTGGCCCTGGTGGCGATGGCCATACCCGACCCCAGATATTCGGGCGCCAGATAAGGACCGCCGGCAAAGCGGCAGCAGCCTGCGGCATTCGAACTGCCCAGCCAGAAGGCGAAGCGCATGCCGTCGCCGAAGCCGGCGTCGACCTTGCCGGCCTTGAGATCATCGTAGAGCTCTTCCAACTGCGCGAAGGGAGCGACCTGAACGGTGCCGAAGTAATCGCGCAGCATCCGCTCATGCGCGGAGCCTGCGACCACGCCAACGCGCTTGCCGCGCAGTCTGTCGAAGATAGGTTCCGTGAGCGCCTTTGTCTTCGGCATGATGAAGCGCGCCGGAAACTGCAGGTAGGAACGCGAGAAAGCATGTTTCGACCGCGACTCCGGCGTGGCGGCAATGCCGGCAATGATCGCTTCGCCTTCGCCCTTCTGCAGCGCCCCTTCGAGCTCGGCCCAAGGCAGCGCCTGGATCTGGCATTTTTCGGCGATGTCGAGTTCGGCGCAGATCGCGCGCGCCAGATCGACATGGAAGCCGGACAAGCGGCCCGCCCCGTCGAGGAAGTTGAACGGCGGGAAATCGGTGGTGGTCAGGAATCTCAGACGCGGCAGCGCGGACAGGTCAGGCTTCGACAGCCGCTCCTTGGCATCCCACAGCACCGGCACTTGCGGCTCCGCGGCGCGTGCAGCGGTGAGCCACTGTGCCCCCGTCATTGCCAGCATCAAGACGATGGTCATCCACCGAATTGCCACGATCGAGCTCCGCCCTGTCCTGTCCAATGTGGCTTTTGGTACGAAAATGCCACAGGCACAACGGTTTTTGATTTCATCACGCCGATTTAGGGCTATGCTTCAGCGAGCTTGCAAACATGAGTGGCGTCGGCTGGAGGGTAGCCGCAAGGCGCCGCAAACTGAGAGGAGCAGGTTTGCAATCCGGGGTCGATGGCAAGTGCGGGTCAAGGCACTGGGCCGATTGATCTCAACGCGGGAAGGCAACATGGGGTAGATGTTGCAATGGGCCATTTCGATCGCACACTGGAATTCATAGATCAGCTGCAGCACGCCGATACGGCGGCCGCGGTCTGCGAAAAGCTGCTTGGCATAACCTCGGAGTTCGGCCTGACGGCGCTGATGGCCGGAACGGTTCCGCAACCGGGCACGCCAAGAGGCCAGCAAAAGGACCATGTGCTGCTTTGCGAGTGGCCGGGAGAATGGCTGGAGCGCTATGTGGCGCGCAACTATGTCGACCATGACCCCGTTGTCAGCCACATGAAGCAGCTGCAGGCGCCGTTCCAGTGGCGGGAAGCGTCCCAGAGCATCCGCATCGACAAGAGCAGCGGCGAAGTGATGGGCGACGCCGGCGAATTCAAGCTGCGCGACGGGTTGGCCTTCCCGCTGATCACGCTCGATGGCCAGATCGTCATGGTGTCGCTGGGTGGCGAGGCCGTCGAATTGTCGGGCGCCGATTTTGGGCTGGTGTCGCTGGTGGCGACCTATGCGATTGGCCGCGCCATGCAGATCCACACGATGGCGGCCAAGACCCTCGACCACCACGTCGAACTGACGCCGCGTGAGCGCGAATGCATGCAATGGGCCGCCGTCGGCAAGTCCGAATGGGAGATTTCACAGATTCTCGGCATTTCGGAACACACGTCAGAGAAACACCTTCTTAACGCCAAAAGCAAACTCGGTGCCGTCAACCGGGTGCAGGCGGTCGCGGAAGCGATAAGGCGCGGCTATATTAGCTAGCTCGGCCGCGCCGGCCTAGAAATTCTTGCCTACGTGATCGCGTAATTTTCTCGGGACAGCCCGGCCGTATCTTCCTATTGAACCTAGGAGACGGCAGATGCTTTTTTCCCTTACCACACAGGAACTTATGGAACGTCCCGACCTTTGGGAGGCCGTTCATCGATTACGCTACAAGATTTTCGTCGAGGAGATGGGGTGGTCCGACCTGCAGCGCCCCGACGGCCTTGAAATCGATCAGTTCGACCATGACGAGGCGGTGCATCAGCTCGTCATCCGCAATGGCGAGCTCGCCGGTTATCAGCGGATGTTGCCGACAACGCGTGCGCATCTTCTGACCGAGGTGCTGGCGGACCTCTATGAAGGGACGCCGCCATCCGGGCCGAACGTCTGGGAACTGACCCGCTATGCGGTGGCGCCGGGCTTTCGTGACGGCAAGCGCGGCGTCTCGACGGTCGGCACCGAGCTCATCGCCGGCTTCGTCGAGTGGGGGCTGAAGCGCAACGTCAACCAGGTGATCATCGAGTTCGAGCCGATGTGGGTCCTGCGGGCGCTGCAGTTGCACTTCCTGGCGAAGCCGCTTGGCTACCAGCGCACCTATGGCAACCAGCAGGTCGTCGCCACACTGCTCACCTTCAACGAGCATACGCTTGATGTGGTGCGGTCGCGTCGCAGTCATTTCGCGCCGGTGCTGGCCAGGGGATATCCCGACAGGCTCGGCATGAGGCAGGCCTCGTAAGAATTGGAGACGGCCATGAACATCCACCCGCAAACAGAGTTCCGCAATCATACCCTGATCGTCACGGTGTCGTCGGATGACGGCCGGCCGGTACTGGACGGGCGAGCCTATGAAAGCCTGGCCAGGATCTTCCACGAAGCCGCAATCGACGACAATGTGCGCGTCGTGGTGCTGCGCGGCCTCGCCGGCTGCTTCTGCCTCGGCGGCGATTTCTCCGAATTCCTCGACGCCACCAAGCATCAACGGTTGATCGCTGCCGTCACCGACATGTTCCGCACGTTGGCGACGTTCCCCAAACCGGTCCTTGCCTGTGTCGACGGCGACGCCGTCGGAGTCGGCTGCACCATCCTGTTCCATTGCGACATGGTGATCGCATCTGACGAAAGCACGTTCCGGGTCCCGTTCGTCGATTTCGGCCTCGTGCCGGACGCGGCGACCAGCATCCTGGCGCCGCAGAAACTCGGCTATGCCGGCGCTTTCCGCTTCTTCTGCCTGGGCGATACGCTCAGTGCCAGGGACGCCAGGATGCTTGGCCTGGTCACGGAGATCGTGGTCGGCGATGTCGAGGAAGCCGCACTTGGCAGAGCCAGGCAACTCGCCAAGAAGCCGATTGCCGCACTGCTGCAGACGCGCGACCTGCTCAAGGGCGACACAGGCGCGCTCTGCGATCGCATCGACCAGGAGATTTCGCTGTTTCAGCAGGCTTTGCAGGACGATACCACGCTGCGGCGGCTGCAGCGGATTGCCCGGCTGGCGGCATGAGAAGTCATTCGGCAGAATGATAGGAACATCCGGAATCGTGCCGCGCGTCCTTTGCGGGCGCGCGGCAGCGCTTCAGGCCTGTCTTCCCAGGAACGAAGGCCCTTCCCCGATGATCTTCTTGTCCTCCTTGCCGATGGCGTCGAGATCGCGGCCGTCATAGGGAAGCGACAACAGGATGCGCCGGATGATGGCAAGTCGCGCGCGCCGCTTGTCGTTGGCCTGTATGATGATCCAGGGCGCGAATTCCTTATGCGTGCGTTCGAACATGAGATCGCGCGCCTTGGTGTAATCGTCCCATTTGGAGATGCCGGCAATGTCGATCGGCGAGAATTTCCAGTTCTTCAAAGGACTCCAGCGGCGATCGTGAAACCGCTCAAGCTGTGTTTCCCGACCGATGTTCAGCCAGAATTTGAAGAAATGGATGCTCTCGTTGCAGATCATCCGTTCAAAATACGGCGTCTCGTCCAGGAATTTCTGATGCTGCTCCGGTGTGCAGAAGCCCATGACCGGCTCGACGCCGGCGCGATTATACCAGGAGCGGTCGAAGGTGACGAACTCGCCGGACGTCGGAAAATGCGCGACATAGCGCTGGAAATACCATTGCCCGAGTTCGGTTGGGCTGGGCTTGGTCAGTGCCACGTTGCGCGCTGTCCTTGGGTTCATGTACTGGCGCAGCGCGAAGATCGTGCCGCCCTTGCCGGCGGCATCGCGCCCTTCGAACAGCGACATCACCCGCTTGCCTGTAGATTGCAGCCATGCCTGCGCCTTGACCAGCTCGATCTGTAGCCGCTCGAGCGTCTCGTCATACTCGTCGCTTTTCATTTTCTTGTCGTAGGGGTAGCCGCCTGCGGTCAGCTTGTTGTCCTCGATCCAGTCCGGAAGCTTGGGATCCTCGATGTCGAACTCGAGCTCCTTGCCGTTGATCCGGATCTTTTGCGGACCTGGAACAGGCGCGGCGGCATTTTCCCTAGGGTTTTTCATCGAGACGAACCTTTCCAGTTTCCGGACACATGCTATTGGGAGCCTTACTGCATCGGCCCGAAAATCGGAATCGATTTCGGAAAGAGCGATGCGGCAGATTAAAAGTGGTAGAGCGTCCTTCGTGCGTCCAATTGGACGCACGGCGCTCTAGCGCCGGTCAGCGGGAAGGTCCACCAGGCCGGCCGGGGTCGGGACGGAGGCACAGTGCGCGAATGGCTGATATGGGCGCAGAACAGCGCAGCACGGCGCAAAAGGTCGTCACCCGGCTGTGGAACAGCCGCTGGCTGCTGGCGGCCGGCATCGTCGCGGTCTTGACGGTCTATGGTTTCGCAGACATGTCCTTCTATGTGGTGCTGCTGGCATGTGCTGGGCTGCTGCTTGCCGCGGCGATGCTGCCGGTCGGCGTAGCGCGCCAGTCCGCGGAGGATGCCGCGGCGATCGAGGCAGGCGGGCTGCAACAGCTGTCGGGAGAATATCTGGCGGCCGCCGTTGCCGATCCGCTGATCATCTTCGATCGCACCGCCACGATCGTCCATGCCAACGCCGCCGCCGTCGCCGCCTTCGGCGGCATCGCGCCGGGCATGTCGCTGTCGCTGAAATTCCGCGCGCCTGAGATGCAGGCCTTGCTGGACAGTATCCTGTCGGGTGCCGCCGCTTCGGATGTCGTCGACTATACCGAAAAGCTGCCGGTCGAACGGGCCTATCGGGTGAGTGCATCTTCGGTCGGCCACGGCACCGACCTCTATGTGCTGGTCTTCAAGGACCAGAGCGAGGCGCGCCGCATCGACCGGATGCGGGCCGACTTCATCGCCAATGCCAGCCATGAGCTGCGCACCCCGCTCGCCTCGATCTCCGGTTTCATCGAGACGCTGCGCGGCCCGGCCCGCAACGACCCGGCGGCGCGCGAGCAGTTCCTGCAGATCATGCACAACCAGACCGGCCGCATGGCGCGCCTGATCGACGACCTGCTGTCGCTGTCGCGGCTGGAGATGAAACCCTATCTGAAGCCGGGAACCGAGGTCGATCTCCGCCAGACCCTCGACAGCGTCATCGATTCGCTGGGTCCGCTTGCCCGGGAAAACAGCGTTGCCATCGAGCGGGATTTCGCGAAAGGACCACTCAATGTGCCGGGGGATCGCGACGAACTTTTCCAGGTTTTCGAAAATCTGCTGGAAAACGCCTGCAAATACGGACAGTCGGGTGGACGTGTCGTGGTGACGATTGCCCACAGCGATGACGGGCCCGAACCGGGCATCGACGTCACCATCCGCGACTTCGGCCCCGGCATTCCCGAGGAGCACATCCCGCGCATCACCGAACGCTTCTACCGCGTCGACGTCGAAAACAGCCGGACCCAGAAAGGCACCGGCCTTGGCCTGTCCATCGTCAAGCATATCCTGACGCGCCACAACGCCAGACTCTCGATCAAGTCGGAGGTCGGCAACGGCGCAGCTTTCACGGTGCATTTGCCGGCGCACTGACGATCCAAGAACGCGCCGGCCCGAAAACCGGAAGATTTCAAGATAGCCGGATGCGTGGATAATGCGCTTAGAGCGTACTATGTGTCCAAGTGGACGCACGTCGCTCTAGCGGTTTCTTTTTTCTGTCATCCGGCTAGCGTATCAGCGGGGATTCGAGGAAACGACTCGGACCAGAAGACCCGGGAAGGCATCTCCATGCAGTCCGTGCACATCGTCAGCGCCTATGACGAGGAGCTGAAATATCTGTCGAAGCGCATTGCCGCGATGGGCGGGCATGCCGAACGCATGGTCGAACAGGCGATCGCGGCCCTGGTCAACGCCGACCCCGGCCTTGCCCAGAAAGTCATCCGTGACGATGCCGTTCTGGACGAAGGGCAGCGCGAGATCGACGATAAGGCGATCATCATCATCGCCAAGCGCCAGCCGATGGCGACGGATTTGCGCGAGATCGTCGGCGCGATCCGCATCTCGGCGGATCTCGAGCGGGTCGGCGACCTCGGCAAGAATGTCGCCAAGCGCGTGGTTGCCGTCATAGAAGGGCGCCAGCCGACCAGCCTGTTCCGGGGCATCGCGGCCTTGGCCGACCTGGCGTTGACGCAGCTCAAGGAAGTGCTGGACGTTTACGCGTCGCGCTCGGTGGAAAAGATCGGCTTCGTGCGTGACCGCGACGATCAGATCGACGCCGTATACACCTCGCTGTTTCGCGAGTTGCTTACCTACATGATGGAAGATCCGCGCAACATCACGCCCTGCACGCACTTGCTGTTCTGCGCCAAGAACATCGAGCGGATCGGCGACCACGCCACCAATATCGCTGAGACGATCTACTACATCGTCACCGGCGACCAGATGCCGGCAGAGCGGCCGAAGGGCGACAAGACAGACAAGATTGTGCTTCCCGCAACGCTACCGGCGAAGTGAACCCACTACATCCCGGCGGGATAGACCCACACGTAGCCGAAATGATAAACGTCGCCGTCGCGCCCATAGTGATAGGGCAGCGCGACGTCCTTCACTTCGGGCTCCACGCCGCGCAGTTCCGGCCTGGCCTCGACCCAGGCCGCGAGATCGTCGGGCATCGCCGGATGGGGCTTGCCCTTGTTGCGCCAGACGACCAGCGCCGGATGCGCCGGGTCGAATGCGTAAGGCCCTTCGAAGTTTTCATAGCCCGGAAGCATCACCGGAATATCCTGCGCATGCAGGCGCAGGTTGCCCGCCATCTGATGATCGTCGGCCAGGATGACCAACGGCTGGTCCTTGTTGGACGACAGGATTGCCGTGATCGCTGGGCCATACGGCACGTTCTGCTTTCCATAACGTCCCATCGTGCCGAGAAGCGGCGTGCGCGTGAAAAGCGCGAGCGGCACCACAACCACGATGGCAGGGGCGATGATGCCGAACCGGCGAGATGCACCGGCGATCGTCTCGCCCGATGCTTCGATCTTCAGGCAGAGATAGATCGGCAGCAGGAAGAAGAAGGGAACTAGCCAGCGGTCCTTGATGTTGTCCGCGCCGTCGAGCACCATGAGCACCAGCGCGACCATGATGACCAGGAACATCCGGCCGATCAATCGCGTCCACTGGCTTTCCGCCTTCCAGGAGCGGTGCAGGGTGCGGCCGAATGCGATCGCGAAGAGCAGCAGGGTCGCAAGCGTGAAGCCTGCAATCGCCTCGACCAGCGACAGCAGACCCTCGGCGATCTGGTCTAGCCGGCTGCCACCGGCATCTCCTGTCAGCTTGCTCATGGTTCGGGCCGTCGCGGCGTCGATATGATCGAGGAACCACAGACCGTGCGGCATCACGATCGCCGCGGCGACAAGGATTGCGAGGAGCATGCGCGGATCGAGCAGCCTGCCCCGGAGCTTGCGCTCCGGCAGGATGGCGATCATCGCTGCGATCGGCAGCAGGACGAAGTTGTATTTCGAAATGACCCCGATGCCGATGGCGACGCCGGTCAGCGCGTAGTTCAGGGCATTCGGCTCCCGCAGTGCCCGGATGAAAAAATAGACGAAGAGGCAAGCCGCGAAAAGCACCGCCACGGTGTGCGTCAGGTCGCGCTGCGCTTCGTAGCCGATCTGCGGGATAGTCAGCAGGCCGAGCGTGGCGATGATGGCGAGCGTCCGGTCGCGGATGATGAGGTGCGCCGTCAGCCCGAAGAACAGGAAGCAGCCGAACAGCATCAGGTTCTTGAGGATCGACAGCGCCGCGACCGTGTCGCCGAGGACCTGCACCATGCCATATTGCAGCCAGTTGTAGAATGGCGGCTGGCTGTCATAGCCGCTGGCGAACCATTGCGCGAGGAAGAGCTGCTGGCCCTCGTCAAGTTCCAGGGAGGCTGGCATGGCGAGGCGGACAAGCACGTTGACGGCGAAATAGCCAGCCAGCAGCAGATAGAGCGCGCTGCCGTTGCGTGTCAGCCGTTCGATCACGTCAGCCGTCCCGACCGTAGCTCTTGCGGATGACGTAATTCGTCGTGTCGCGCTCTGTCCGCGCCAGCATTTCCGCCAGGATACCGGTGGTGATCATCTGCACCGAGCCCAGGAACAGCATCACGGCGATGGTCAGCATCGGCCGCGTGCCGATGCTTTCACCGAGTATGAATTTCGCCCAGAAAAGATAGAGAAACATCAGGGCGCTGATCCCGCCGAACACCAACCCGATCGAGCCGAAGAAATGCCCGGGCCGCTGGCGGAAACGCATGAAGAACAGCACCGAGAGCAGGTCGAGGAGCACCCGGAACGTCCGCGAGATGCCGTATTTGGATTCGCCGAACTGGCGCGCATGGTGATTGACCACCATCTCGCCGATCCGCGACGTCGGTACGACGCCGGCGATCCATGCGGGGATGAAACGGTGCATGCCGCCGAGGATTCTGATCTGCTTGAGGACTTTGGTGCGGTAGAGCTTGAGCCCGCAGCCATAGTCATGGATCGTCACCCCGGTGATCTTGCGGATCAGCCGATTGGCGATCCAGGAGGGGATGAGCCGGAGCACCAGCCCGTCCTGCCGGCTCTTGCGCCAGCCGCAGAGCAGATCGAGTTCCCGTTCCTCGAGCACCGCGATCATCTTTGGAATGTCGTAAGGGTCGTTCTGCAGGTCGCCGTCGAGCGTCACCAGCAGCCGGCCGCGCGCCGTGTCGATGCCGGCCTGCAGGCCGGCCGCCTGGCCGAAATTGCGCTGGAACTCGATGATCCTGAGGTCGAGCTCTTGGCGGCCGAATTCCTTGCGGACATTGACAAGCGTGCCGTCCGTCGATCCATCGTCGACGATGATCAGCTCCCACGGCTTGCCGAAATCCTTGAGGGAATCACAGATCCGCTCGAACAGCGGCGCGATGCTTTCTTCCTCGTTGCAGACCGGGATAAGGACGGACAGGTCGATTTCGTCGGCCGCATCTCGGGCGAAAAGCGGAACAGGTTGGGATTTCGACACGGGATCTCTCGATGGGAATTCGGCTTTGAGGCGGGCTTCTGGTACGCCAGGCGGCGGTTAAAGCAAATCGACGGCAAATCGGCAAGATGACTGACGGCGTCCCACGGAATTGGCTGGCGAAAAACCGGATGGTGCTGCTCGCCGTGGCGGTCATCGTTTTTTACGCGGTTTTCGTGCAATGGATCTGGGGTTGGCCGTCGATCCTCGCAGGATGGCGGGAGGTCGGGTTCGGCACGATCCTGGCTGCGCTCACGCTGCTTGTCGCCACCTATTTCGTCCGCGCCCACCGCATGCACGATTATTTCCCGCGTGAGACGGCCGGCCGGTTCCTGCGGCTGTTCCGTGTGACGCAGGTTCACAACATCCTCAACATCATGCTGCCTTTCCGGGCTGGCGAGACCAGCTTTCCGCTGCTGATGCGCTCCGAGTTCGGCGTGCCGCTGGCGCACGGAACCTCGGCGCTGCTGGTGCTGAGGTTGCTCGACCTGCACGCGCTGCTAGCTGCGGCCGGCGTAGGCCTGATCATGGAAACGGGCTACGCGCTGTGGGCCTGCGGCCTCTGGATTCTGTTCCTGGGTTCGCCGCTGCTCGTCTTCCCGTTCCACGATCCGGTGCTCCGCGCGGCCCGGCGAAAGCTTCCGGCGAAGTTTTCGAAGCTGGTCGACCAGATCGCCGACGGCATTCCGCAAAACCTCGCCGCGTTCGTCCGCGCTTGGGCACTGACCGTTCTGAACTGGGGCGTGAAGGTGCTGGTGCTCGCCTGGGTGCTGGCGCTGATGGGCGTCGGCCCGCTCGCCGCATGCTTCGGCGGCGCGCTGGGTGGAGAGCTCTCGTCGGTACTGCCGGTCCATGCGCCGGGCGGTGTCGGCACCTATCCGGCCGGCATCGTCGCTGGCGCTGCGGCCTTCGGCGCCGGTGAGAATGCTGACGGACTTGCCGTTCTCGCCAAGGCGAGCATCAACACCCATCTGCTGATGATCGTCTCGGCTCTTGCCGGCACCGGCATTTCTCTTGTGCTCCCGGGCTTGACAGGCGCTGGGAGCGGCCGGATCCGAGGTGACGAATAGGGGCAAAGGATCCCATCGATCCACAGGGGAATCGGGTGAGTTAACGTTGGGCGAGGATTGAGCAGAGGAACTCGTCGTCCCAGGCAGCGGCCTTTCGTTTGAGGCGCAGGCTCAACTTCTCTGGGACGGTTTTCAGGAAATTGAGCGCCATGTGTTTTATGGCGGTGAAGTTGATTGGCGCGTTTTCAGTTCGCAGGCGACAATGGTCGTCTCGAAACACCACATCAAGCACCCAGTGCAGGCCATTCTCTACGCACCAATGAGCCCCGATGGCAGGCCCGACCTGCTTGGCGGATTGGGTCAAGGATGTCATGTAGAAGCGCGTTTCTGTCTGGGTTTTGTAATGCCCCGGCGTTGAGGTCGGCTTGGCTGCGCCATCGGGGACTGTCAGGAATTCTGTGCGCGAGGCCATGATGATGGAAAGGAGAGAACCATCACATGGCTATCGAGAAGGAACTTCTGGACCAACTGCTTGCCGGCCGCGATCCGAATGAGGTGTTTGCCAAGGACGGATTGCTCGACGACCTGAAGAAGGCGCTTTCAGAGCGGATTCTGAACGCTGAACTCGACGAGCATCTCGAGGGCGACCGCACCGACGGCAGCGCCAATCGCCGCAACGGCCATTCGAGGAAGTCGGTTCTGACGGGCACGTCGAAGATGACGCTGTCGATCCCGCGCGACCGGGCCGGGACCTTCGATCCGAAGCTGATCGCCAAATACCAGCGCCGCTTTCCCGACTTCGACGACAAGATCATTTCCATGTACGCGCGCGGCATGACGGTGCGCGAGATCCGCGGCCATCTGGAGGATCTCTACGGCATCGACGTGTCGCCGGACCTGATCTCGGCCGTCACCGACGCCGTCCTGGAGGAAGTGGCCGAGTGGCAGAACCGCCCGCTGGATGCGATCTATCCGCTCATCTTCTTCGATGCGATCCGGGTCAAAATCAGGGACGAAGGCTTTGTTCGCAACAAGGCCGTCTACATCGCGCTCGGCATCCTGCCGGACGGCACGAAGGAGATCCTCGGCATCTGGATCGAGCAGACCGAGGGCGCCAAGTTCTGGCTGCGCGTCATGAACGAACTGAAGAGCCGTGGTGTCGCCGACGTCCTGATCGCCGTCGTCGACGGCCTGAAGGGCTTCCCCGAGGCGATCAACGCCGTCTTCCCCCAGACCGTGGTCCAAACCTGCATCGTGCATCTGATCCGCCATTCGCTGGAGTTCGTGTCGTGGAAGGATCGCAAGTCCGTCGTGCCCGCGCTGCGCGCGATCTACCGGGCCAAGGACGCCGAAGCCGGCATGAAGGCCCTTGAGGACTTCGAGGCCGGCTACTGGGGCCAGCGGTATCCAGCGATCACCCAGAGCTGGCGGCGCAACTGGCAACACGTGGTACCGTTCTTCGCCTTCCCCGAAAGCGTGCGCCGGATCATCTACACCACGAACGCTATCGAGGCGCTGAACTCGAAACTGCGCCGCGCCGTCCGCACCCGGGGACACTTCCCGAGTGACGATGCGGCCATGAAGCTGCTATATCTGGTGCTGAACCATGCGGCCGAGGAATGGAAACGACCGCCGCGCGAATGGTTCGAGGCCAAGACCCAGTTCGCCGTCGTCTTCGGCGAGAGGTTCGTCAGCCAATGACGAAAGCGGGCCTCGCGCACAGAATTCCTGACAGTCCCCGCCATCGTCCGCATCCTCCAATCGAATCAGAAGACACCGACAGATTCAGCACTAATTCCTCCTGCCACCTACAAAACCCACGTTAACTCACCCGATACCCCTCCGAAGTGAACGGCTGCCTCTCGAACCCATTGCTGATTTAGGCTAAGCATTACCGAACGTTCCTGATCCTGACCCGAGGCCATGCCTTCAGGAGGTAGCGATGGAAACCGTTCGGAACCTGACGCCGGCCCCGCCGACATCGGCCATCGTCGCTTCCAGCGTCTATACCGCCGGCCGGCGTGTCGCCGACATTCCGATCGAGGAAGCTGGCGAATGGGCCAAGAAGCCAGGTCATGTTGTCTGGATCGGCCTGCTGGAGCCCGATCGCAACCTGTTGCTTCGCGTCCAGGCGCAATTCCATCTGCACGATCTGGCGATCGAGGACGCCGAGCATCCGCATCAGCGGCCTAAGATCGAGCAATATGGCGATGCGTTGTTCATCGTTGCCCGCACGGCTCAACTGATCGACAGGCGCGTCACCTTCGGCGAGACGCATCTGTTCGTCGGCACCGGCTACATCGTCAGCGTCAGGCACGGTCCCTCGACTTCTTATGCCGTCGTTCGCCAGCATTGGGAAAGCTGCCCGCATTCGCTAGCCAAGGGCGAGGATTTCGTCCTCTATGCCATTCTCGATTTCATCGTCGACAACTACATGCCGGTGCTCGAGCAGATCGAGGACGAGGTCGAGGCGATCGAGGACAGGGTTCTGCTGAAGCCGATGACCGGCTCCGACATAGAGCGGCTCTACATGCTGCGCCGCGATCTCTTGCGCCTGCGCAACGCCGCGCTGCCGCTGGTGGAAGTCTGCCGCCGGCTGACCAGCGCCGACCTGCCGCAGATCCATGCAGCCATGCACCCGCTGTTCCGCGACGTCACCGACCACATCCGCACCGTCCAGGAGAAGATCGACAGCTTGCGGGAGGTGCTCGCATTTGCCTTCGAGGCGAGCCTCCTGGTTGGCCAGAGCCAGGAAACGGCGATCACCAAGAAGCTCGCCTCATGGGCTGCAATCCTGGCGGTGCCGACGGCGCTCGCAGGCATCTACGGCATGAACTTCAACGACATGCCGGAACTTAGGATGGAATATGGCTACCCGGTCGTTCTGGGAGCGATTATTTTGGTCTGCTCGGTTCTCTACTGGCGCTTCCGCAAGAGCGGCTGGCTGTGAAAGAGAAGGGAGTAAGGGAGTAGGGCAGTAAGGGAGTATGTAGTGCGTTGCCAAGGGTCGCACTCACAAATCTTTACCTACTCCCGTACTGCCCTACTCCTCTATTCCCTTATCTACTCCGCCGCCGCTCCGAAGCGGGCTGAAACGCAACGCGGGCGTGATACTTGCAATAGGGTCCGGTTTCGGCCGCGTCGTTGCCGCAGAAATGGAACTCTTCCGAAAGCGGATCGCCATTCGGCCATTTGCATGTCCGCTCGGTCAATTCGACGAGCTGCAGATGTCGCGAGATCGGCACGACAACGTTCTCGACCGGACGGACATAATGACGCGTCATCGGTACGGCGTCGAATTGCGCCTGCAGCGCGGTCGCGCCGATCGACGTGGTGATATGCCGCGCAGTGCTTGCCGCCCGCGACACCGATTTCTGCACGGTCGATCCCTGCACGCTCTTCTTCTGGCGTGCCGGCGCGGCAGTCGCGCGTCCGCGGCCCGACAGTTTCAGCCGATGCACCTTGCCGATGACGGCATTGCGGCTGACACCCCCAAGCTGTGCGGCGATCGCGCTGGCGCTCAGCCCCTCCGACCACAATTTTCTAAGAAGTTCGACCCGCTCGTCAGTCCAATTCATGAGACCGCGCTCCTGCTGAAATGTGCGACAATCGGAATCCTTCCACGATCCGGCTTTCGCCGGGCAGACACCACATATATCGGGTGATTAGGTCCGCCGCACGAAATCTAGTTATTTCTCGACCTACAATTACCTTATGCGCTGACTCGGTGACAAGAGTCCGAGGGCCAACACGAATCGGTTTTTTCGGTTTTCCCCAACTTGCCCGGTCGCTGATGAGCCGGCGTCCCGCTGGAGAGCTTGCCGCGCGTCCTTGCGCGACGTTTTCGTTGACTTCATGGCCGAAAAACACGATAAGCCGCAAAGGCCGCCGCTTTGGCGGCTTTTTGATTTTCCGGTTCCGGAGACGCATATAATGAGCGGTTCGGCGCTTTTCGAGACCTTTACCCGCGCACCCTTGGCCTTCGACCACGGGGAAGGCACCTGGCTGGTCACCGACAAGGGCGAGCGATATCTCGATTTTGGCGGCGGCGTTGCCGTGAATTCGCTGGGCCACAGCCATCCGCATCTGGTCTCGGCACTCACCGAGCAGGCGGCCAAGCTCTGGCATGTCTCCAACCTCTACGAGATTCCGGGGCAGAGCCGTCTGGGCGAGCGGCTGGCCGACGCAACTTTCGCCGACAAGGTGTTCTTCACCAATTCCGGCGCCGAGGCGCTGGAATGCGCCATCAAGACGGCGCGGCGCTACCATTTCGTCAAGGGCCATCCCGAGCGCTTTCGCATCATCACCTTCGAAGGCGCCTTTCATGGCCGCACGCTGGCGACCATCGCCGCCGGCGGCCAGTACAAATACCTGGAAGGTTTCGGCCCCAAGGTCGAAGGTTTCGACCAGGTCGGCTTCGACGACATCGACGCCGCCGAAAAGGCGATCACATCAGAGACCGCCGCGATCCTGATCGAGCCGGTGCAGGGCGAGGGCGGTATTCGCCCGGTGCCGACGCAGTCGCTGAAGCGGCTGAGGCAGCTCTGCGAACAGCATGATCTGCTGCTGATCTTCGACGAGGTCCAGTGCGGCATCGGCCGCACCGGAAAACTGTTCGCGCATGAATGGGCTGGCGTCACGCCCGACATCATGGCGGTCGCGAAGGGCATCGGCGGCGGCTTCCCGGTGGGCGCCTGCCTCGCCACCGACGAGGCCGCCGTCGGCATGACCGCCGGCGTGCACGGCACCACTTTCGGCGGCAATCCGCTGGCGATGGCGGTCGGCAACGCCGTGCTCGACGTCGTGCTGGAAGATGGTTTTCTGGAGGATGTGCAGCGCAAGGCGTTACTGCTGAAGCAGGGGCTGGCGGGTGTCGCCGACGAATTTCCCGATGTCATCGAAGACATCAGAGGCAGCGGCCTGATGCTCGGCCTGAAATGCGCCGCGCCCAACACCAAGGTGAACATGGCGTTGCGCGACCAGCATCTGCTGGCAGTTCCGGCCGGCGACAACGTTCTTCGCCTCCTGCCGCCGCTCACCGTCACCGACGCCGAGATCCATGACGCGCTCGACCGCATCCGCGCCGGCGCCCGGGGCCTGTCGGACGCCATCGCCGCGGCTGCGGCGAAATAACAGTCGGAAGACCCAGATGAGCCTTCGCCATTTCACCGATCTTTCCGCCGTTTCCGAGGGCGATCTGCGCCTTATGCTGGACGATGCCGTCGTGCGAAAGGCAAGGCTCAAGGCTGGCGAGCGGACAAAACCGCTTGAAGGCAAGGTGCTGGCGATGATCTTCGACAAGCCGTCGACGCGCACGCGCGTGTCCTTCGACGTCGGCATGCGTCAGCTCGGCGGCGAGACCATCATGCTGACCGGCGCGGAGATGCAGCTCGGCCGCTCCGAAACCATCGCCGACACGGCCAAGGTGCTGTCGCGCTATGTCGACGCGATCATGATCCGCACCACATCGCATGACCGCCTGCTGGAGCTGACCGAGAACGCCACCGTCCCCGTCATCAATGGGCTGACCGACGATACCCATCCCTGCCAGCTGATGGCCGACATCATGACCTTTGAGGAGCATCGCGGCCCGGTCGCCGGCAAGACCATCGCCTGGACCGGCGACGGCAACAACGTGTTGCATTCGCTGCTGGAGGCCTCGGCGCAGTTCCGCTTCAACCTCAACGTCGCCGTGCCGGAAGGCAGCGAGCCGGCGCAGAAGCATGTCGACTGGTCGAGAGCGCATGGCGGCATGTTGAACTTCACCCGCTCGCCGGAGGAAGCCGTCCACGACGCCGACTGCGTCGTCACCGATTGCTGGGTGTCGATGGGCCAGGAGCACCGTGCTCGCGGCCACAATGTCTTCTCACCCTATCAGGTCAATGCGGCACTGATGGCGAAGGCAAAGCCCGACGCGTTGTTCATGCACTGCCTGCCGGCGCATCGCGGCGAGGAGGTCACCGACGAAGTCATCGACGGCCCGCATTCGGTAGTGTTCGACGAGGCCGAGAACCGGCTCCACGCGCAGAAGGCGGTTTTGGCTTGGTGCCTCGGCGCTTGATCCGGGCCGCCTTGATCAGGACCACCATGATTCCGGCCGCCTTGATCCGGGAGTGCGTGATGCCTATCTCAGGCGCATCACGCAAATCGAGCGCGTTTCGACGCATGCGCCCCGGAGGGCGGCATGGCCGCGCCCTGGAGCTTTGTCATGTTGGAAACCCGTCAATTGGCTGAACATCAACCCAAACTCGGCGAATTCGGCTACGCCGGCGACGATCATGTCGTGCCCTTCGAGGTCGGCCCGCTCGACGTGCGCGGCCGCACCGTCCAGCTCGGGCCGATGCTCGACGCGATCCTCAGCCGTCATGACTATCCCGAGCCGGTCGCCCGCCTGCTGGCAGAAGCCTGCGTGCTGACGGTGCTGCTCGGCACCTCGCTCAAATTCGAAGGCAAGTTCATCCTGCAGACCCGCACCGACGGGCCGGTCGACATGCTGGTGGCGGATTTTTCCACGCCGCATGCGCTGCGCGCCTATGCCCGCTTCGACGCCGACCGGCTGGAGGCACTGACGTCTGCCGGCGAGACCTCGCAGCGGACGCTGCTCGGCAGCGGTGTCCTGGCGCTGACTATCGACCAGGGCGCCCACACGCAGCGCTATCAGGGCATCGTCCAGCTCGACGGCGAGACGCTGGAGGAGGCCGCCCGCACCTATTTCCGGCAGTCGGAGCAGATCCCGACCGATCTCAGGCTTTCGGTGGCCAAGCTGTTGACGCCCGGCATCGGCGGTGCCCGCGAGCAATGGCGCGCCGGTGGCATCCTGGCGCAGTTCCTGCCGCAATCGCCCGAACGCATGCGCGTACCCGACCTTCCGGGCGGTGACGGCGATCCGCGCGAGGAGATCCATTATCCGGCCGACAATTCCTGGCAGGAGCTGCTCGCGTTGCTTGGCACCATCGAGCCGACAGAACTGATCGACCCGACGATCGGCGCCGAGCGGTTGCTTTACCGGCTGTTCCACGAGCACGGTGTGCGCGTCTTCGGCGGCGTGCCGGTAGCCGACCGGTGCTCGTGCTCCAGGGAGAAGATCCGCGGCATTCTCGAAGGCTTCTCCGCCGACGAGATCAGGGACAGCACCGAGGATGGCGGCATTCACGTCGCCTGCGAATTCTGCTCGAAGCAATATGACTTCGACCCGGCGGAATTTGCTGCGGCTCAATAGCGGGCACCTGTGCTGCCTCGGTGCCTTCGCAGAGCTTGGTTTCTCGCCCCACGCAAAGGGGCGAGAAGCCCAAGTGAGCCTCAGTTGACGGTGCGCCGCGTGCCCGGCAGGTCGAGCGAAAAGGCGGGGATGGCGACGTCGAACGTCTCGCCCCGCTTGTTGCGCATCGTGTAGTGGCCGACCATGATGCCGGATGGCGTCGAGAGTGGGCAGCCAGACGTGTACTGATAGCTATCGCCGGGATTGAGTTCAGGCTGGTCGCCGACAACGCCGGCGCCGCGCACCTCCTCGACCCGGCCGGTGCCGTCAGTGATCTGCCAATAGCGTGACAGAAGCTGCACGAATTCATCCGACTGGTTGTCGATGGTCACCTGGTAGCCCCAGACATAGCGGTTCTCCGAAGGGTCGGAGCGATCTTCCAGATAGAACGGCCTGACCTGCACTTCGATGTCGCGCGTGACGGCGCTGTACATAAATCACTCCACAATATGCAGACGGAACATTCGACGCTCACCGCAGTTTGGTCAACGGGGCGCGTCCCCCGTTCAGTGCCTGTCATCGTTGCCCGAATCCGTCGAGTGCAGGTGCCGAACAACAATGTCATTTGAGTGACACATGACAATGATGGTGTGCAGGGCGGGGATGGTGTGCCGGGCGACTCAGCATTCTGTCGAATTATTGAGACGGCTTTCATGCGGCCGGTTTCTGGAGCGACCAGGTACCTATGGAATTGACAGTCACAGCCGCCTTGCTTTCCATAGCTCTGCTTGTTGTCAATCTCGCCAGCATCCTGCTCGCTTCGTTGAAGCTGAAGCGGCATGGCAGGATCACGCCGCCAGCCGGCAAGGCGCCGCCGGTGTCGATCGTCGTGCCGTCGCGCGGCGTCGAGCCGTTTACCGAGGAGACGCTCGATCGCGCCTTCTCCCTCGACTGGCCGCATTATGAGCTCATCTTCTGCGTCGCCCATGCCGACGACCCGGTGGTCGGGCCGATCACCAATGCGATCGCCCGCTTTGCGGCCGTGCCGGCCCGGCTGCTGGTCGGCGACGACCGCATCAGCGGCAACCCGAAACTCAACAATTGCGTGAAGGGCTGGGAGGCCGCGCGCCACCACTGGGTCATCCTTGCCGATTCCAACGTCCTGATGCCGAGGGACTATGTCCAGCATCTGATGACGGCATGGCGGCAGGACACCGGCCTCGTCTGCTCGACGCCGATCGGCTCGCGGCCGGACGGGTTCTGGGCGGAGGTCGAATGCGCTTTCCTCAACACGCTGCAGGCGCGCTGGCAATATACCGGCGAGGCGCTCGGCCTCGGTTTTGCCCAGGGCAAGAGCATGCTGTGGAACAAGCCTTCGCTCGACGCCAATGGCGGCATCCGTGCGCTTGCTGCCGAGATTGCCGAGGATGCCGCTGCGACCAAGCTGGTCAACGGGCTCGGACTGCGCGTCAATCTCGTTGCCGCGCCCTTCGAGCAGCCGCTCGGTTTGCGCACATTTGGCGAAATCTGGTCGCGCCAGGCCCGCTGGGCACGCCTGCGTCGCGTCACCTTCCCACTGTTCTTCGCGCCCGAGATCCTGATCGGAGCGGCGCCGCCGCTGGCGCTTGCGCTGGTTGCGGCAGTAGGCAGCGGCTTCAGCCTGCCGGCTACCGCCATCGCCGTGCTGATCGTCGCCTATCTGCCGGAATGCGCTCTCGCCTCGGCCAAGGGCTGGCACCTGTCGCTGCGCATGATCCCGGCGATGGTTGCGCGGGACGTGATGCTTCCCGCCATCTGGGTGCGCGGCTGGCTCAGCGGTGCCGTCGACTGGCGCGGCAACACGATGACCATCCACACCGGCGCCGTTGCGGAATTGGAAGAGACGCCGTCGGGCGCCTGACCGCGCCTGCTTTGCAGATCAGAGCGCAGCGCTTCGGCGCGTATCCCTATCCAGCGGCTTTCAAGGCCTGCTCGATGTCTTCGAGCAGGTCGTCGGTGTCCTCCAGTCCGACGGACAGCCTGAGCGTGCCTGGCCCGATGCCAAGTTCGGCCCGCGCCTCGTCGCTCAGATTCTTGTGTGTCGTCGTTGCCGGATGGGTGATCAGGCTCTTGGCGTCACCGAGATTGTTGGAGATCAGCACGACATCGAGCGCGTTCTGGAAGGCGAAGGCGGCCTGCTTGCCGCCCTTGACGTCGAGGCAGATCAGCGTTGAGCCGCCCGACATCTGCTTCTTGACGACCGCCGCCTGCGGGTGATCGGCGCGGCCGGGATAGATGACGCGGACAATTTCCGATCGCTCGGCGAGGAAGTCAGCGATCCGGCCGGCACTTTCCGTCTGCTGGCGCACGCGCAGCGGCAGCGTCTCAAGGCCCTTCAGCAGCGTCCAGGCATTGAAGGGCGATAGGCTGGGACCGGTGTGGCGGAAGTAGTCGTGCAAATTCTCGTCGATCCACTTCTTGTCCGACAGGATGATGCCGCCGAGGCAGCGCCCCTGGCCGTCGATGTGCTTGGTCGCCGAATAGACGACGATATGGGCGCCGAGCTGCAACGGCTTCTGCTGCAAGGGCGTGGCAAAGACGTTGTCGACGATCAGCCGCGCGCCGATTGAATCGGCAAGCGAGGCTACGGCTGCGATGTCGACGACCTCCAGGGTTGGATTGGTCGGGCTTTCAAGGAAGAACAACTTGGTGTTGGGCCTGACCGCCTTTTCCCAATTGGCGATTTCGGTGCCGTCGACCAGCGTCGCCTCGATGCCGTATTTCGGCGCCAGCGTCTCGACCACCCAGCGACAGGAGCCAAACAGCGCGCGCGCCGCCACGATGTGGTCGCCGGCCCGGGCACTGCACAGCAACGCCGCTGTCACCGCCGCCATGCCGGATGCGGTGGCGCGGGCATCTTCGGCGCCTTCCAGCGCACACATGCGCTTCTCGAACATGTCGACCGTCGGATTGGCATAGCGCGAATAGATGAAGCCCGGTTCCTCGCCCTTGAAGCGGGCTTCCGCCGCCTGCGCCGTGTCGTAGACATAGCCTTGCGTGAGATACATCGCCTCGGAGGTCTCGCCGAAGCCGGAACGCAGCGTTCCTGCATGCACGAGGGCGGTCTGAGGCTTCCAGTTGCGCGTGTTGCTCGTCATCACCTTGTTCCAAACACAAAAATGGTCCAAACACAAAAAAACCGGCCGCGAAAGTCGCAACCGGTCCATACGGCCTTTCGGCCCGACGGTCCTTTAGCGACTTGTTTAACGTGGCTGCAAGCCGACCGGCCAAATCACCACGGGATAACGATCCTTTAGACCTGCACCGCGCTTGCGTCAATTGCCGGCATGATTAAGAGGTTTGTACCAGCGGGTTCCGCGGCAAGGACCTGCGACAAGACGAGACACGCCCGGCCTTCGAGCGGAGCCAGACTTTGCGGCAGACAGGCATTCTTCCGGATCAGGATATTTCCGCGCTGTACCAGTCGGGCGCGCTGAAGTCAGAGCGCGCGCTCGACTCCGACCAGGTCCAGCCGGCCAGCCTCGACCTCAGGCTTGGCGACAAGGCCTGGCGGGTGCGCGCCTCCTTCCTGCCCGGCCCCAACCACAGGGTTGCTGAAAAACTCGACCGCCTTAAGCTGCACGAAATCAATCTCGCCGATGGTGCGGTATTGGAGACGGGCTGCGTCTATATCGTGCCGCTGCTCGAGAGCCTGGCGCTTCCGGCAAGCATTTCCGCCTCGGCCAACCCGAAGAGCTCGACCGGACGGCTCGACATCTTCACCCGGGTGATGACCGATCGCGGCCACGAGTTCGACAAGATCGCTGCCGGCTACAACGGCGCGCTCTATCTCGAAGTCAGCCCGCGCACCTTTCCGATCGTCGTCCGCGCCGGCTCGCGGCTGTCGCAGATCCGGTTCCGTACCGGCAATGCGCTTTTGTCGGAAAGCGAGCTGCACGAATTGCATCGTGCCGAGACGCTCGTCGCCACCGAGCCGCCGAACATTTCCGGCGGCGGCATCGCACTGTCGATCGACCTCGATGGCGACAAGGACGGGCTGGTCGGCTACCGCGGCAAGCACCACACCGGCCTGGTCGATGTCGATAAGCGCGCCGCGCAGGATGTCGTCGATTTCTGGGAGCCGCTCTATAAGAGCGGTGCCGGCGAACTGGTGCTCGATCCGGACGAATTTTATATCCTCGTCAGCCAGGAAGCGGTGCATGTGCCGCCGCTCTATGCCGCCGAGATGACGCCCTTCGATCCGCTGGTCGGCGAATTCCGCGTCCACTATGCCGGTTTCTTCGATCCTGGTTTCGGCCATTCGGCGTCGGGCGGCACCGGCAGCCGGGCCGTGCTCGAGGTGCGCAGCCACGAAGTGCCGTTCATCCTCGATCACGGCCAGATCGTCGGACGGCTGGTCTACGAGCACATGCTGAAGCGGCCGCAGGCACTCTACGGCACAGATCTCGGCTCGAACTATCAGGCACAGGGCCTGAAACTGTCCAAGCATTTTCGCGCGGCGCGCTAATCGCCCGCTATGATCAGACCATGCTTGCCTGACCTTACCGGGTCGTGCTTGGCTGTCTTAGCCGTCAATACGGTTGGAACAAGGGGAACAAAAAATGCAGATTTCAAGATGGATCGCATCGGCAGCAACAGCCGTCATGCTGGCGATGTCAGCCGGGTCCCTGTCGGCGCAAGCACAGGAAAAATTGAAGATCGCCACTGAAGGCGCCTATCCGCCGTTCAACACCATCACCGCGGATGGCAAGCTCGTCGGCTTCGACATCGACATCACCAATGCGCTTTGCGCTCAGATGAAGGTCGAATGCGAACTTGTCACGCAGGACTGGGACGGCATGATCCCGGCGCTCCAGGCCAAAAAATTCGACGCCATCATCGCGTCCATGAGCATCACCGAGGAGCGCAAGAAACAGGTCTCCTTCACCAACAAATACTATACGACGCCGCTTTCGCTGGTGGCCCTGAAGGACAGCGATATTGCCTCGACCGAACCGGCGGCACTCGCCGGCAAGATAGTCGGCGCGCAGGCTTCGACCACCCAGGCCGACTATGCCCAGGATGTCTATAGCAAGGCAGGCGCCGAGGCGAAGCTCTACCCGACCCAGGAGGAGGCGGTCGCCGACCTGATGAACGGCCGTCTCGATGCCGTCCTTTCAGACAAATTCGTGCTGATGGACTGGATGAAGAAATCGAGCGACGGCTGCTGCAAGATGGTCGGCGACGTCAAGGGCACGGAGACCGAAGCCGGCATCGCCGTGCGCAAGGAAGACAATGCGCTGCGCGAAAAGCTCAACGCCGCGATCGACGCGATCGTCGCCGACGGCACCTACAAGAAGATCCAGGCCAAATATTTCGATTTCGATATTTATTGAGAGGTCGAGCTGCCAATCTCCCCCCTCGTGGGGGAGATGCCCGGCAGGGCAGAGGGGGGCGCGAAGGATCACCAACTTGGCAGGCACCTTGCGGCAACCTGCGGCAACCTGAGGCATAATTATTCGTTTTGAGACGCTGGCGGGACAGCGCCCCCCTCTGGCCTGCCGGCCATCTCCCCCACAAGGGGGGAGATCACGCCGTCAATGACCGTTCAAAGCGCCTTCACCGCCACCTTCACCGGCTGCTCGATTTCAAGCGGGTTGCGCAGCGGCAGGCCGAAATCCCTGGCCTCGATCTCGAAGACGTCGCCGGCCTCGGTCCTGACGCCGTCGGCGAAGGACAATGTCGCGGTGCCGAACATGTGCACATGCACGTCGCCCGGCTGGCGGAAGGCCGAATATTTGAAGTGGTGATGTTCGAGATTGGCGATGGTGTGCGACATGTTCGCCTCGCCCGACAGGAACGGTTTTTCCCACAGCAGCTGGCCGTCGCGCAGGATGCGCGAGGAACCCCTGACGTCGGACGGCAGGTCGCCGATCAGGATCTCCGGTCCGAACGAAGCGTTGCGCAGCTTGGAATGCGCGAGGAAAAGATAATTCACGCGCTCGGTGACGTGATCGGAGAACTCGTTTGACAGCGTGAAGCCGACGCGGAACGGGACGCCGTCGTCACCGATGACATAGATGCCGGCGACTTCCGGCTCCTCGCCGGCATCCTCGGCGAAGGCGGGCGACAGAAGTGCCGCACCTGGCGCCACTGCCATGGTGCCGTTGCCCTTGTAGAACCATTCCGGCTGCACGCCGGTCTGGCCCTTGGCCGGTTTGCCGCCCTCCAGCCCCATGCGGAACATCTTCATGGAATCGGTGAGCTGCTCTTCGCCATCGCTGCTGAGCTTCTTGTGCATGGAATCGCGGGTCGCGGCGGAGCCGAGATGTGTCAGCCCGGTGCCGGTGAGGTGGAGATGCGCCGGGTCTGGATGGTTGATCGGCGACAACAGCCGCCCCTTCTTGTAGGCGGCATCGAGGTCGACCGCTTCGCCAAAACCCTTGCGCTCGATGAGGGCGACGAGCCCGGTGCCGGTGCGCGCGGCCTCCATGGCCAGCGAATAGACGCTGCGGGCGCCGTTGATGATCCTGGTCTTGCCGCCGTTGCGGGCGACGACGCGGATGGTCTCCGCCTCATCGAGGATTTGGGAAATCAGCATGACGTACCCTCTCTCAATTGCCTTGCCGCCTGCCGGTCTGGCAAGCTTCTCCTGGCGCAGCTCGGACGGTATCCGCGCCACGGGTGAAATTCTTCGTCCGGATTGCGCTCGCGGGCCCGGTCCCCAGGGGGGACTTCCTTGCGCCGCCCGGCAGCGCCGCGATGTGACCCGTGCCTCCTACAAGCGCGCCGCGTTTGAAACGGGGCCCGCTTTAATCCTTGCTTTCATGCATGCCGTTGTCCCAACACGCTGCACACGTTTGGCGACATGCATGAGTTCCCTCGCCCTCAAGCCTTGTTCTTGTTGTAGACGTCGAAGACCACGGCGCCGAGCAGCACCAGGCCTTTGACCACCTGTTGCCAATCGACATTGACGCCCATGATCGACATGCCGTTGTTCATGACGCCCATGATGAAACCGCCGACCACCGCGCCAACCACCTGACCGACGCCGCCCATCGCCGAAGCGCCGCCGATGAACACAGCGGCGATGACGTCGAGCTCGCTGCCGAGCCCGGCCGCCGGCACCGCCTGACCAAGGCGCGCCGCGATAATCAGCCCGCCGAGCGCCGAGAGCACGCCCATATTGATGAACACCATCAGGGTCAGCCGCTCGGTCTTGATGCCCGATAGCTGTGCCGCCTTGGCATTGCCGCCCATTGCGTAGATGCGGCGGCCGACCGTCATGCGTTTGGTGACGAAGACGAACAGCGCGATCAGCACGCCCATCACCACGAGAACGATTGGCAGGCCCCTGTAGGTGGCGAATTGGTAGACCAGAAACAGCGCCAGGGCGCTGGTCACCAGGGTCTTGACGACGAACAGCGAGAAGGGCTCGGCTTCGTAGCCGTGCCGCTCGCGGCTGCGCCGTGCCCTGAGCCCGAAATAAGCATAGGCGACCACGGCGACGATGCCGAGCACGATCGTCGTCATGTGCAGCGTCAGGCCGCTGCCGACGATTGTCTTGCCGGCGGCGTTCACCACCGGCGGTATCAGCGTCAATGAGCCGATCACGTCGGGAATGAAGCCGGAACTGAGCGCCTTGAAGCCGACCGGAAGCGGCCCCACGGAAGACCCGCCGCCCAGCAGCGCCTGGCAGATGCCGCGGAAGATCAGCATCCCCGCCAGCGTGACGATGAAGCTCGGTATTCGGTGATAGGCAATCCAGTAGCCTTGTGCCGCGCCGATTGCACCACCGACGATCAGGCAGATGATCGACACCACCAGCGGATTGCTGAAAGGGCCGAGAGGCCAGATGACCATCATCATCGCCGCCAGCGCGCCGATGAAACCGGCGACGGAGCCGACGCTGAGATCGATATGGCCGGAGACGATCACCAGAAGCATGCCCAGCGCCATCACGATGATGAAGCTGTTCTGCTGCACCAGGTTGCTCAAGTTGACCGGCTTGAACAGCGTTCCGGACGTCGTGTACTGGAAGAACACCATGATGGCGATAAGCGCCAGGATCAGGCCGTATTCGCGCAGGTTGGTGACCAGCGCCGAGACAGCGATGCGCGGCCCTTGCTGCACATCTTCGGCGACGCCGCTTTTCGGGACGGGACCGCTTTCGGTGCTCATGATGCTTTTCCTTCTCCGCGAACGATGGCGCGCATGATCTTTTCCTGGCTGGCATCACTCGCCGCCATTTCGCCGACGATACGTCCTTCGTTCATGACATAGATACGGTCGGTGATGCCGAGCAGTTCGGGCATCTCAGACGAGATGACGATGATCGCCTTACCCTCCGAGGCGAGCCGCGCGATGATCGTGTAGATTTCATACTTGGCGCCAACGTCGATGCCGCGCGTCGGCTCGTCGAGGATCAGCACCTCCGGATTGGCGAACAGCCACTTCGACAGCACCACCTTCTGTTGATTGCCGCCCGACAGATTACCGGTCATCTGATAAACACTGGACGAGCGGATGTTGGTCTTGGCCTTGTAGTCGTTGGCGACGGCGAGCTCGCGCATGTCGTCGATCACGCTATGGCGCGACACGCCGGGAAGATTGGCCAGCGTGATGTTGTGCTTGATATGATCGATCAGGTTGAGACCGTAGGTCTTGCGGTCTTCGGTGACGTAAGCAATGCCGTGTTCCACTGCATTGCTGACAGAGGAGACATCGATGGGCTTGCCCTTGAGCAGCACCTCGCCCGTGATGCCGCGGCCATAGGAGCGGCCGAACAGGCTCATCGCGAATTCGGTGCGTCCGGCGCCCATCAGCCCGGCGATACCCACCACCTCGCCCTTGCGGACGTCGATATCGATACCCTTGATCACTTGCCGCTCGGCATGGATCGGATGATAGACCGACCAGTTCTTCACCTGGAGCACGATCTCACCGATGTCAGGCTCGCGCGACGGATAACGGTCGTCCAGCGAGCGGCCGACCATCGAGGTGATGATGCGGTCTTCCGAGATGTCCTTCTTCGCCAGCGTCTCGATCGTCCGCCCGTCGCGGATGATCGTGACCTTGTCGGCGACCCGGTTGATTTCGTTGAGCTTGTGCGAGATCAGGATCGAGGTGATGCCCTGCCGCTTGAATTCGAGCAGCAGGTCGAGCAGCGCCTGGCTGTCCTTTTCGGACAGGCTCGCCGTCGGCTCGTCGAGGATCAGCAACTGCACTTCCTTGCTGAGCGCCTTGGCGATCTCGACCAGTTGCTGCTTGCCGACGCCGATATTGGTAATCAGCGTCTTGGGGTCTTCCTTGAGGCCCACCTTCTTGAGCAGAGCGCTGGTGCGCGTCTCGTTGGCGTTCCAGTCGATGATGCCGTAGCTGGCGTGTTCGTTGCCGAGGAAGATGTTTTCGGCGATCGACAGCATCGGCACCAGCGCGAGTTCCTGGTGGATGATGACGATGCCGCGGCGCTCGCTGTCGTGGATGCCTTTGAAATGGCACTCATCGCCGCGATAGACGATTTCGCCGTCATAGGTGCCGGCTGGATATACGCCCGACAGCACCTTCATCAGTGTCGATTTGCCGGCGCCGTTCTCGCCGACCACGGCGTGGATCTCGCCTTCCTCGACGCTGAGGTTGACATTCGAAAGCGCCTTGACGCCGGGAAACGTCTTGGTGATGTCGCGCATCTCCAAAATCGTCGAGGCCATCGTGAATACAACTCCTGCGAGGTCCGGAAACATACCGGGGTCGTTCACTGACGAAGCGGGGCCCTGCGTTACGCAGGACCCCGGGTTTTACGCCTGCGGTTACTTCAGCTCTTCGGCCTTGATGTAGCCGGAATCGACCACCAAGGCCTGGTAGTTCGACTTGTCGACCTCATGCGGCGTCAGCAGGATCGAGGGGACGACCTTGACGTCGTTGTTATAGGTCTTGGTGTCGAGGCCTTCGGGCTTGCCGCCCGAGAGCACCTTGTCGACGAGCTCGACCGTCGCCTTGGCGAGTTCGCGGGTGTCCTTGAACACGGTCGAGTACTGCTCGCCGGCGATGATCGCCTTGACCGAAGCGGTCTCGGCATCCTGGCCGGTGACGATTGGCCATGGCTGATCGGCCGTGCCGTAACCAACGGCGCGCAGCGAGGCGATGATGCCGCGCGACAGGCCGTCATAAGGCGAGAGCACGCCATCGACGCGGCTGCCATCCGAGTAGTGGGCGGAGAGCAGATTGTCCATGCGGGCCTGGGCGGTGGCTGCCAGCCAGCGCAGCGTGCCGACCTTGTCCATGCCCATCTGGCCGGACTTCACGACGAGGGTCTTGTCGTCGATCAGCGGCTGCAGAACGGACATGGCGCCGTCGTAGAAGAAGAAGGCGTTGTTGTCGTCGGGCGAGCCGCCGAACAGCTCGACGTTGAACGGACCCTTGTTCTCGGGATAGCCGAGGCCCTTGAGCAGCGATTTTGCCTGGATGACGCCGACGCCGAAATTGTCGAACGTGGTGTAGTAGTCGACATTCGGGGTCTTCTTGATCAGTCGGTCATAGGCGACGACGACGACGCCGGCGTCAGCCGCCTTTTGCAGCGCGTCCGACAAGGTGGTGCCGTCGATCGAGGCGATGATCAGCGCCTTTGGGCCCTTGGTGATTTCGTTTTCCAGCTGGCTGAGCTGATTGGGGATGTCGTCCTGCGCATATTGCAGGTCGACAGTGTAGCCCAGAGCCTCGAGCTGGGACTTGACGGCGTCGCCGTCGTTGATCCAGCGCTGCGAGGTCTTGGTCGGCATCAGCACGCCGATGAGGCCTTCGCCTGCCTGCGCCGGGACCGTCATGGCCGCGATGCTAAGGGCCGCGACGGCGGCCAGTGTCTTGATGATCTTCACATTAACTCTCCCTGGTTGATGGACGCGCACCCTGGGTTTCGTGGGCCGCGCGATCGTGCAGGAGCGCCAAACGCGCCGCTGCCGCCATATCGATCTCCGGTATCCTCCCAATCGGCCCTGAGACTCTGGTTCCGGACGATGCGATTTTTCTCGCTGGCGACGGTCAGGTTTCAGGACGCGCAAAGGTGTGGCGCTTTGCCATAACTGTCAAATGCGATCTTTGGTAGTTGCTATACCCAAACTGGTATACTGAAAGTGGCCAAAAGAATTCAAAGTGGCCAAAAGATCGGACCGGGATTGCCGGCCGGCCACCAGCGAGGAGCAAACCGACATCATGGCGGCGCTACGGGATTTTGGCGGACTTTCAGAGGGTTATGGGGAACGTCCCGGCAGGAGTGAGACTTTGCTGCGCAGCGGCCTCAGTCTGCGCCACATGCGCATGATCGCAGCCCTCGACGACCATGGCCGGGTCAGCGCGGCAGCCCAGGTCATGAACATCTCCCAGCCCGCCGCCTCGCGCATGATCGCCGAGATGGAGGCGGTGCTCGATGTCAAGCTGTGCGAGAGGCTGCCGCGTGGCATCACGCTGACGCCCTATGGCAAGGCGTTGGCGAGGCGCGCGCGTTCGATCCTGCTCGAGATGCGTGAGGTCGACCGCGAGATATCCGAGCTCAAGGCGGGCAAGGGCGGCTCGGTGTTCCTGGGCGCGGTGACGGCCCCTGCAATCGAGCTCGCCGTGCCGGCGATCCGCGAAATCCGGCGCATCTATCCGCGTATCGAGATCACCATGCAGGTCGAGACCTCCAATGTGCTGGCGCGCGAACTGATCGCCACACGTCACGATTTCATCATCGCGCGCATCCCCGAGGACCTCAATCCACGGCTGTTCGAGGCCCGCGTCATCGGCGTCGAGAAAGCCTGCCTCATCGTGCGCCGCGGCCACCCGCTGGCCAAGGGCAAGGCGGTGCGGCTGGAGGAGACCGCCGCCTATGACTGGGTTTTCCAGTCGGGCGGCTCGCCGCTGCGTCAGGCGATGGAGAGCAATTTCCTGAACCGCAACATCGCGCTGCCGGACCGCATCCTCAACACCAGCTCGCTGCTGCTCACCTTGGTCATGGTCGCACAGTCGGACGCCATCGCGCCGGTGTCGATCCAGGTGGCGAAATTCATCCAGAACCCCGAGGGGCTGGCCGGCGCCATCGACGTCGTGCAGACCGAATTCGACATCGAGGTCAGGCCTTACAGTCTGATCACCGTTAAAAATCGCGTCCTGTCGCCGGCGGCCAAGATGCTGCACGACTTCATTTTGAGAGAGGTGGGCTGACGGCGATCCATTGCCAATCCATTGCCCGGCTATCGCTGCTACGGCTCTTCGGCAAATGTCGCTTCAATTCAGAATATTGCCCGAGCGAAGGAACCACACAGGGCCGTGCCGCGTCATAGAAGCGGGCTCCTGTAGCAGGGCCCAGCGAGGCTATCGATGATCAGGCTTCTCCTCGTCTTGGCCGCGATGCTTGCTTTCGCATGCGGCGGGGCGCGTTCGGCCAAGCTGGACTTGGCGACCGTCAATCAGGCCCAATTCACCGCTGGCGAACCGAACGATGTCGATCCGACGCTGCTCAAGGCGCAGATTCTTTTGGATCGCGCCCGCTTCTCGCCGGGGCTGATCGACGGTCGCCTTTCAGAGAACTTTGCCAAGGCAGTCGGCGCCTTTCAGCAGGCGAACGGACTCCGACCCGATGGCAAGCTCACTGCGGAGACCTGGAGCAAGCTCACTGCAACCTCCGCCGATCCGGTGCTGGTCACTATGAGGTGACGCGCAAGGACGTGCGTGGACCCTTCACCAGGCGTATTCCGGCTCGCATGGAGAGGATGGCCCGCCTGCGGCGGCTCGCCTATCGCAACGTGGTGGAGAAGCTGGCGGAGCGCTTCCATGTCAGCGAACAGTTGCTCAGGATGCTCAATCCGGGCGCCGGCTTCAGGAGGCCGGGCAAGACCTTGATCGTGCCTGATGTTGGCCGCGGCGATCCGCCCGCTGGCGTAGCCCTCATTGAGGTCGACAAGGGCGCTCGCCTGGTGCGCGCGCTCGACCCTTCCGGCAAATGGCTCGCAGTCTACCCCGCCTCGATCGGCAGCGATGAAAAGCCGGCGCCAAGCGGCACGGCGGAAGTCAAGCGCGTGGTGCGCAATCCGACCTATCACTACGATCCGGATTTTGCCTTCAAGGGAGTCAAGACCAAGCGTCCCTTCACCATCGCTGCCGGGCCGAACAATCCCGTGGGATCGGTGTGGATTGATCTCTCCATCGAAAGCTACGGCATCCACGGAACGCCCGAACCTGGCAAGATCGGCACGACCTTCTCGCATGGCTGCATCCGATTGACCAATTGGGATGTCGAAGATCTCGGCTCCATGGTGCAGCCGGGCATAAAAGTCGAGTTCAAGGACGAGATCGCCCGTGCCGTCGACGAGCTTGCCCCGTAGCAAAGCGGACCTGCCAGCCACCTGGACCTGGCCTACAGGTCGGTGGCGAGCTACGAGGTGGTGGAAGACCCGTGCGACGACCCCGGCAAACGATCGCGAATGGCTTCCTCGGTTCGCTTTGCCGTCGATTCGACAACCTTGCCGACCTTGCC